>CAJONQ010000040.1 GCA_905235835.1 uncultured Prevotella sp. | reverse complement strand
AAATGGAGGGCTGACAACCTGTTGCCTAACCCCTCCATTAAAAGAATGAATGTACTCAAAAAAGTAAGTTAACTCATATTGATTAACTTAACACCCTAGGACGGTCCTCCTGTGAGCATATTATTTAACGGTTGCTTAATAGACGTAGCGGCGGATATAGTCGGTGATTTCCTGCGACAGTTGCGGGGCGTAGTATTCCGGGTCGTCGATGTTGTCGCGGTGGATGCCGTCGGGGTTGATGATCATCTTGGTGGTCACGGGATTGATGACCTGCGGGCGCGCACCCGTCCACGGGTCTTCCTTCGAATAGACCAGCAGGGTGGGGATGGACGTCTGGGGCAGGAACTCGTTTAGGATGCTGAGGAAATGGCTATTGTCGTAGGTGTCTGCAATCCAGCGGTCGCTCGGGTTCAAGTATGTCGCGTTGACCTGAGTTTTGTCGAAGCTGGTGCCGTCGAGCAGGTCGCTGAACTGCTCATAGTCGTTTGTGTAGAAGCCTTGCTCCTTGAAGCAGTCGATATAGTAGGTATATGTGTAGGGATCCCTGTTGGAATCCAGCAGGCTGTACCATTTTTCGAACAGTTCCTCTTCCGTATCAGTGGCATACGCCATCTGCTCCTTCCTGTCTGCGCCGTGATAATAGGAGAAGGCAGCGAAATAGACTTCAAAGACGTTGAAGACGTATTCCGTGAAGGTTGGCACAGGCTCTTGTTGTTTGGCCACTAATTCGCAGAACGTCTTGTAGAGGCCCTGTTCGCCGCCCTGCAGATAGCGTCGGATGCCGGCCTTCATCACTTGTCGCTCCTCCTCCGTGCCGCTCTCATCCATCATGTACTTGCCCGGCCGCAGGTCGTAGAGCGAGGTATGGAATGGTGAGCAGAACGCCGCGCAGAGCTGCATGTCGTCAGGGTAGTAGTAGCAGTAGTCCACCGCTGTCTCTCCGTCCTTGCTCACGCCCATGCTCATCCATCTGCCCGTCAGCACAGGTTTCAAGACCAGGCAGACCTCGTGCAGGTCGGTCGACACCTGCCAGCCCGTCTCGTAGGTCCATTCTGGATCGTCCGCCATCGACTTTCCGTAGTTGCGGTGCTCCACCTCGACAATGTTGGCGCCTATGCCGTCGCCCAGGCTCGCGCCGTAATCTCTTGACCATACATGACTGTCGTAGCCGTCTGTCATCAGTATGGTGGGACGGTCAAATCCGCGGAACCTGATAGTCACCAGCTGCTCGAAAGTCTTCTGGTCAGGATTCGTGTGGTCTACGGGTTGCTGGAATCTCAACTCGTACACCTCCTTGTATTTCCCTGTCAGTTCCTTCGGGGCGTTAGCTTCTATTTTCACTACCCTGTCCATGCTCTCCAGTGCCTCTTTCAGTGTGGCAAACGTCTTGGCAGGCTCCGGTTCGGTGGCTGGTGCGGGGTTGTCTTCGTTGCTACACGATTGTAGCAGTACAATTATCAGAAGGCTCAACAAAAGCCTAAGTCCATACTTGTTCATCGTTTTTTTGTTCCTTTTTTATTATTATTGCTCCTATATAACTAAATTTTAACGCATTGATAATCAAGGACAAGCACATGCAACACTTTTGTTCGGGCTCACAGAGAGTGTAGCAAAATTATGGTATGTCCACCTACGAGTACATTGGTGTCCACAAAGATGTGGTTGGGGTTGAAACGCTCTTTTGTTATGGGTCAGAATGCCAGATACGGGAACATTTTCTTTTCTTCCTCTGTCAGGGTGTCAACCCAGCTGGTCACCCAGACTCCTACGAGGGAGTCAACGAGTTGCTTGCGGGTCGGCCCGTTCTTCTTCAGAAGCAGTTCAAGCACACTTTTGCGCTCCTTCTCAATTTGTCTCTTTCGCTCATAATTAGGTGCATTAAAAGTGTTATAACGTCTGCAAAGTTACGAAAAAATGTGAATTGTTGTGCAATGGTCCCACCTTTTTATATATTTAGGCAAAGATTCACTTACAATGTGGCAGATATTCATCGATTTTTACTAATTTTGTGGCGAAAATTACGATTATGTGGAGCAAGAGAACTGGTAATAACGATAATTGGAGAATAATGATATGGACTTTTTAGAACTTGTAAAGAATAGATATAGTTGCAGGGCGTACAAGGCTCTCGACGTGGAGAAACTAGACTACATCCTGGAGTGTGTACGCTTTGCCCCTTCAGCAGTCAACAAACAGCCTTGGAGGTTCCACATTGTCAGCAGTGAGGAGGATAAGGCAAAACTGCAACAGTGCTATAATCGTGATTGGTTTAAGACAGCTCCGATGTATATCATTGCCTCTGTCTTGCATGATGAAGAATGGGTGAGAGCGGACGGCAAACATCATGGCAACATTGATATTGCCGTTGAGCATCTTTGCTTGGCGGCAACGGAACAGGGCTTGGCTACATGCTGGGTATGCAATTTCGATGCCGTGCTGTGCAAGCAGCTGATAGTTCTGCTAGAATCGGAGGAACCGGCGGTGCTTATTCCGCTTGGCTATGCTGCTGATGAACAGAAAGAGAAGAAGCGTAAGACCATTAACGAAATCGTGAAGTAATATGGCATATGCAGCAGGGCCAGTAATGGCTATATACTTGCTATCCACTCGTATGCCGAAGTTGGCTTTCGTCGGGACTAATGCCTGGTTCTTCCTGTGCGTGAACTTCTTGAAACTTCCATTCCAGATGTTTGCATGGCATAATATCAACCTTACGACACTGGCTATTGATGCTTGTGCCATTCCGTTTGTTCTCTTTGGTGCATTCTTAGGAATCAGACTTGTGAAGTTCCTGCCAGAAAAGGGCTTCCGTATCTTCACTACAATAGTAACAATCATCAGTGTCATAGTGATGCTGCTTGCATAGAATCTTTGAAATGAGACACTTGACTAACATAAAGGACATAGAGCAAACAATATCGGATAATCGTCAGTGCTTGTTCTACATTAAAGCTCCAGATTGCGGAGTATGTAATGTTATGCTCGATAAAGTAGAACAGTTGGCAGATAGTATTCCGTCGCTATGCTTTTTCTATACGGACATAACAGAAGAACCTATGATTGCGGGTCGTTTTCTCGTGTATTCTGGACCAACTGTACTACTGCTGATAGAAGGTAAAGAGGTTTATCGTGGAGTACAATTCATAGACTTGGAAGAATTGGAATACAACATTAACCGATACTTGGAACTATGACACTACCCAAATTTATAATCACAATGGACGGCTATTTTCGCCTTGGGATGGTCAACCAGCATAAGGAACTGTTGAAGCTTGGAGATTCTTGTATAGGCGGTGGCTACTATCACTTTGACTACACCTCCAATCGTATCATCCTTGACCGTTCTTCATACGACTTCGGGAAACCAAAGTGGCATCTGTTGGAGTTCCATCGGTCTATAGGGGCTTGCGATTGGTTTACCAGTACGATGATAACTTCCACGATGACTTCAATGTTAGTGAGGAATTGAAGATAGAGTATTATGACTAATTGGGATAGTATTTGACTACCCACATTGACGATGACGCTATTAGTGACCTTTGCTGCCAGTTTCCTCTATCTTGTGACTATGATGGAGAAGGAACAAGAGGGACAAGGTTTGCATTTTATCTACACTCTGTTATTGTTTCCTCATTACCCTAACAACCAGATTGGTTACATATAAAATAGAACCAAAAATATTCTCTATCCTATACAACTTACTAGGCTACCCTCCTACAGCCACTTTAGGACTGCTTCTGTCTACCACGCATCGGAGCCATCACCAGGCGTATCATCGTAGTAAAATTCGTCGCTCATGTTTTCTATGTGCTTATTTGTTGTCCAACTCACGAACCCCAGTTCTTTTAAGACCTTACGATGATTACAAATATTTTCATTGGCAAAAGCTAGCCAAGTATGGTTGGTTGTCATATTAATCTGTAATTTTATCCTCAAAATGTTTTATCTTGTCAATCCTCATTTGGGAAGTTTATAATTCATGATGCGGATAAATCGTCAATAGTATTTTCTGTTTTGAGTCTACAGGCTAAAGTAAAGACGAATAAGTTCGTGATATATCAGTTGTACACACATTAATTATAAAGGTGGGATTCATGGATACTACACCGAACGCCTCGCCTCCTTTGATTTTATCCATCAGCAAGAGATAGATTACAACTATTTGTTTAAGGAAGGTAGTATGGAGAATATTCGGAGTCTGCTTGTTGAGGAAGTCAAAAAACTTCCCAAATATAAAGAATGGCATCCTAATATTGAGGAGTTTCTATGTGTCGGAGATGAGAATGACCAGGCATCAGGAATGCGTAGACTACCACAACCAGGATTATCCGACAAGGGAGTAGTCTTCTCTTTCCAGCCATATACTGTTAGTTGTTATGCGGCGGGTACATTTCACATAATGATTCCTTACGAGCAACTCAAACCTTATCTGACAGAAAGAGCGAAATGGTGTTTAATATGATGAAAATAGTTTCTTTTGTCATCATTGTTGCTGCGTTGTTGACTTTAAAAAAGTATTTATATATGGATAAGGGACCAGTACGGGACTAGTTCCACCAACTACTCCCATTCCCAAATGCCCTGTACATCGGTTTTTCAGAAGAAAACGGGAGGAGGGGAGTCGTTTTCGCGAAATCACAGATTCTTCGCAAGAAGTTGCAAGAGGGATTGCAGGGCATGGGCATAGTTCTTGGAGGAAGAGGCATCACCGATTTCCTCGGCATTGCTCTTTCTCTCGATGCAAGTGCCATGCTCGTTGAAATAGTAACGCCACTCACGGACCTCTCCTTCTTCCGCACCTCTGTCATAGGAGAAAATAAGGTTGTAGTTCGCAGGGTCGTAGAGATACTCTGTGTAGTTGTCGAAGCTCATAGTGGTACGGTGGGTCGTTGCCAAGAAGCACTTGGTGTCTGACGTGGCGTCGTTATTGCTCTTCTCTCCAAAAAGACAGATGACATCCGTCACAGGGGGACAGTCGCCTTCCTCTTGGTTGTGGATGGTGATCGTGACATCATAGGGGTAGAAAGTCTCCATTTTCTTTCCTGACTTGTCTTTGGCGAGGGCATACTGTGTGCGGATATGTTTCAGTTGCTCTGCCTTTGAGCGCTGGGTGCCCTGGAACTTGACAGCAGGGGCTGTCGCTGCGTCTTCGATGGTTAACTTGAATATCTGAAGATATAGTTCGGCAAGTTCCTTCTCTGATTCACCTGTTCCCCAATCGTCACTGTCAGTACTGTTCTTCGTCTCGACGAGTTTTCCTGCGGCATCGTAATAGTAGCGGTGCTCGATGGTCATTCCCGCATCAGTGACCCACTTTACGAAAGCGAAGGTGAGTATTCCCGTTTTGGGATCGAACAGCTGCTCACGAAAGCACTCATGTCCATGAACGGTGTTATAATAGGTGATGAAGTAGGGTTGTTCATAGGCATTGAACGAGCCATCGTTCGTGTTGACTTTTCGTTGCTCGTCGAAATAGAAATTGAGTGATCCCTCATTATAGATATTGTGCTCGATGCTGACGATTTCATTGAAAGAAATCTCCATGTCCTTGGCAGGATTACCGTCTTTACCGTTATTGGCAATCAGTTCCTTTGCCTCTGCATACATCTTGCGTATCTCTTTGATACGCTCACTCTTGTCCTGAGCCTGTGCGGAACAGAGTCCCAGCAGGCAAATCAATGTGAATAGAATCGTTCTGGTCATTGTCTTTTGGTTTGATCTTCTATTTGCAAAGATATAAAATCTTTTTAAATTAGGAGTCATTATCGGAGAAAATTCGTAAATTTGCACTATCTTTGCACCTATGATAGACAGGGCGACCATCGATAAGATTATGGATGCCACCAATATTGTGGATGTGGTGGGCGAATTTGTTAACCTCCGCAAGGCGGGAGTTAACTATAAGGGGTTGTGTCCTTTCCACGATGATAAGACCCCGTCGTTCATGGTGTCGCCCTCCAAACAGATTTGTCATTGTTTTGCCTGTGGCGAGGGAGGTAATGCCATCAACTTCCTGATGAAGCATGAGCAGATCACCTATCCGGAGGCGTTGCGCTGGTTGGCGAAGAAATATAATATTGAGATACAGGAGCGTGAGATCTCTGACGAAGAGAAGAAGGAGCAGAGCGAGCGAGAGTCGATGTTTGTCGTCAACGAGTGGGCATGTCAGTATTTCCATGAGATACTGAATAATGATGTCGACGGACAGGCTATCGGTAAGCAGTATTTCCGCAGTCGTGGCATTCGTGACGATATTATTAAAAAGTTCCAATTGGGTTTTGCCCTTACCAAGCGTGATGCCTTAGTGAATGAGGCTCGTCGTAAAGGCTATAAGGATGAGTTCCTGGTAAAGACAGGCTTGTGCATCGAGAACGAGCGAGGCATCTACGATCGCTTTGCTGGTCGTGCCATCTTCCCATGGTTGAATGTCAGTGGTAAGGTGGTGGCTTTCGGTGGTCGTAAACTCGATGCCGCCACGAAAGGAGTGCAGCAGAAATACGTGAATTCCCCCGACTCGGAGATATACCATAAGGAGCGTGAATTGTATGGTATCTATCAGGCAAAGAAAGCGATTGTCAAGGAAGAGCGGGTGTATATGGTGGAGGGCTATACCGATGTAATCGCCATGCACCAGTGTGGACTGGAGAACGTCGTGGCTAACTCGGGTACGGCACTCTCTGTCTATCAGATTCGTCTGTTACATCGTTTCACCCAGAATATCACGTTGCTCTACGATGGTGATGAGGCTGGTATCCATGCCGCCATGCGAGGAACGGACATGTTGCTGCAGGAGGGTATGAAGGTGAAAGTACTGTTGCTGCCCGATGGTGACGACCCCGACTCGTTTGCCCGTAAGCATACAGCGACAGAGTTCAAGGAGTATATCGAGGAGCACCAGACCGACTTCATAGAGTTCAAGACCAATCTGTTGTTGAAAGGGGTGAAAGATCCTATCAAACGAGCCGAGGCGGTCAACTCCATCGTGCGTTCAGTCAGTGTCATCCCTGACCCCGTGGAGCGTTCCATCTATATTTCTGACTGTGCCCGTAGATTGGAGATTGACGAGCGTACACTGATATCACAGACCAATAAGTATATCGCAGGAGACAAGGAGGAGCAACAGAAGGAGGCTGAGCGTGAGGCACGTCAGCAGGAGAATAGTACTGTCACGCAGTCCCCGATAGGGTTACATACTCCCCAAGAGCAGGCTACGGAGGTGGAGCGTCTGCTCATCCAGCAAGTGATCCGTTATGGTGATGTTGTCGTTGTCAATGAGGACACAGAGGAAGACGGACATCTCGAGCTGACAGTCGCGCAGTATATCGCCTTTGACTTCGGTGACGACGGACTTACCTTCGGCAACGACCTCTATAACCGCATCCTGCAGGAAGCAGTGGACCGTTCTGCGGAGAAAGGTTTCAAGGCAGAGACTTATTTCACCCAGCATCCCGATGTGGAGATTAGTCAACTTGCCCATCGCCTTGCTGTGGACAACTACCAGTTAGGACGTACGTTCCAGAAAGAGCCGACAGCCAAAGAACTACGACAGTTGGTGGAGCACCTGCTGCTCGACTTCCGTTATAATATCGTGGTTAATCGTCAGAAAGAGATTATGAACGAGATGAAGACGGAGAAAGATATGGGGCGGATGAAGGAACTCATGGACGAGTACAAGTCTGTGTCTGAGTTATGCCAGCAGATAGGAAAGATGTTAGGACGATAGCAGAACATGCAGTCATTATTATATATTATAGGTGTAACCCTCATGTGGATAGTCATTGCCATGACTGTCATTCATGTGGTGATGGACAACCGCCAGCCTGCCAAGACGATGGCGTGGGCGTTGGTGATTATCTTCGTACCCGTCATTGGACTCGTGTTCTACCTTTTCTTTGGTATTAACCACCGGAAAGAGCGTATGGTCAGCCAACGCTCTCTCGACCAGTTGACGAAACGCTCGATGCTGGGTTTTGTGGAGCAGCAGAACCTACGGATTCCTGAGCGGCAGAAACAACTCATTGACCTCTTCGTCAACCAGTCGTTCTCCTTGCCTTTCAAGGACAACCAGATGGACATCATGACAGATGGTTATGCTTTCATCCCAGAGTTGTTAAAGGATATTGCGGCAGCGAGGCATCATATCCATATCGATATGTATATCATCGAGGACGACCCTTTGGGACGACTGGTGGCTGACGCACTTATCGGTAAGGCACGACAGGGGGTGATGGTGCGTGTCATCTATGACGATGTGGGCTGCTGGAATGTGCGACATGACTTCTTTGAGAAAATGCGAGAAGAGGGTATTGAGGTAGCTGCCTACTTGCCTGTGCGTTTCCCTTCGTTTACGAGTAAGGTAAACTACCGTAACCACCGTAAGCTGATTGTCATTGATGGTGTGACGGGATATATCGGTGGTATGAATATCGCCCTCCGTTATGTGAAAGGAACGGGAGGGCAGGCATGGCGTGACACCATGTTACGCATTACCGGAGGAGCAGTCTATGGTCTGCAGCGTGCCTTCCTCATCGACTGGTATTTCATCGATCGTACCCTGATTACCGACCGTGTGTATTACCCCCAACTCTCCACTCTCCACTCTCCACTCTCCACTAACAACTGTCTCGCACAGATTGTGACGAGTGGTCCTACCAATCCCTATCCCGAAATTATGCAGGGCTATGTGCGTATCATCCTCTCGGCACGTCGCTATGTGTATATCGAGACTCCTTATTTCCTGCCCAACGAACCCGTGTTGTTTGCTATTAAGACGGCGGCGCAGGCTGGTGTCGATGTACGTATCCTCTGTCCTCTACGCTCTGATGCCCGTTTTACTGACTGGGCTTCCCGCTCTTATCTCCGTGAGATTCATGAGGCAAGGGTACAAGTATATCTCTATCAGACTGGTTTCCTACATTCTAAGATGATGGTATGCGACGATAGTATCGTCACCTGCGGCTCCACCAATGTCGACTTCCGTTCCTTCGAGAACAACTTTGAGGCTAATGCCTTTATCTACGACGAGGGAACGGCACTGCGAATGAAGACGGTGTTCCTCCATGACCAAGAACAGTCTGTCCTACTGAGCGACCTGCCACATAGGATTCATCCGAAATTCTCCAAACGGTTGTGGGAAAGTATTACTCGTCTGTTGTCACCGCTGCTTTAAATAACGAGAAATTCACGCTGCCATACGAACGGTGCTCTACGAAGTGAGCATGCTTTGAGAAATCATAGTCTTTTCCGTGTTCAAAGACAAAGATACCCTCTGGCTTTAACAGGTTTTTCTCGAAAATCAAGTCGGGAACTTGTGGCAGTTCCTTTAAAGCATAAGGGGGATCCGCAAAGATAAAGTCAAACTGCTGATGACATGATTTTATAAAACGGAAGACATCACCACGAATGGGAATGACCGTAGACGGTTGACTGTTGACAGTTGACAGTTTCTTCAGACAATCCTGAATGAAGCGATGATGGTCGCGGTCCAGTTCCACACTGATGACCTGGCTGCATCCTCTTGATAATAGCTCTAAAGTAATACTGCCCGTTCCCGAGAATAAGTCGAGTGCCGTAGTACCCTCAAAGTCGATATAGCCATTAAGCACGTTGAAAATATTCTCCTTGGCAAAGTCGGTCGTCGGACGAGCCTTGAAAGAGCGAGGTATCTCGAAATGCCTTCCTTTATATTTACCAGTGATTATTCTCATCTTCCCTTCACGAATAAGGTCATCAAGTCGTAAGGCATCCCCTCGATCTGTGTCACGGCAGAGCGGTTGAAGTCACCAGCGGGATTAATGGTATATACCCTTTTGATATATTTCTGTAACTCCGTTGTCAGCCATTCCTGCTCAGGAATGTCGCCGACGATGTGCGTCTCGTCACGGTCTGCCTGCAATCCTGTCTGTTTCCAAACATAAAGCAGGTAATACAGGGCATCATGGGCATCATGTATCTCGAAAGAGTTACAGAACTTAAAACGGTTTTGTCCGAAGCTGAACACCTCTATGTGGCGTTCATGGAAATAAGCATATAGCTTATCCCTGACCCCCATATAACTACGCTGATGCAAATACCGCCATACAGGAGCGATGGCAGCGATAAAAGTGATCTGTTCGAAGTGGTCATCCAGCACGAGCTTCAGGTCACGATTGATGGCAAATACTGCCACACAGTTCAGGTCTGGCAATACGGTATGGGTTATCTCATCCTGTTCATGTCCCTGATAAGTATGCAGATAAAGAGTGCGTTGGTTCTCCTCTTGAAACATTTCTATTGGTACCATGAGGCTCGGACTGTCCACCATCACCAGAATGCGGACATAGTTTCTCTTCAGCATTTCCTTTGAGCGGAAAGCCTCTCTCAGGTTAGCAGCCATGGAGATGCCGCTATTCAGAAGGTATGGCTCGAAAGTGATCTGCCCCTCGTTCTCACTATTGGCAGTAGCGAAAGCGAGTGTGTTCCGACTGATACGGATAACCAGTCGCAGGTGGTTGCCGATGTTACTGTTCTCCTGCATAGTTCTCGTTTAATGTTGGACGATACTCAGCACACAGAGCATGGCAAGGATGCCTGCTATGATGGCAAGTATCGTATTGGTGATTCGGTTGGAAATCGTTTTGTCAAAACGCATTGTTCTCAAAGAAATCCTCATATCGAGTGCAAAGATAATAAAAAGTTTAGAGTTTAGGGTTTAGGGTTTAGAGTTTTTTGTAACTTTGATGATAAATATCGAAGTTACTCCGTCTCGGAAATGAAAAGAAAAGCGAGCTTTCCTTTTGCATTTCTCTCGACTTTTCGTAACTTTGCAACTAAATATGATTACTGACGAACTGAAATATCGCATTCGTGAGGCTTTCGTCCATGAGGCGACGACAGAGCAGGAGAACGCTATCGATGTGTTCTCCCTGTTTATGACAGACCGTCATGAGCATGCTGTCATGGTGATGCGTGGATCGGCAGGTACGGGTAAGACAACATTGGCGGCGGCTATCGTTAAGGCGATGGTGTCGCTGAAGCAGAAGATGGTGTTGCTGGCACCTACAGGGCGTGCGGCAAAGGTGTTCTCACTCTATGCGGGGCATCCAGCCTATACCATCCATCGTCGTATCTATCGTCAGAAATCCTTGGAAGGTGCTTTCGATTTGAACTATAACAACCAGCAGGACACCCTTTATATCATTGATGAGGCTTCGATGATTGCCAATGCCTCTACTTATGGGGACACACCCTTTGCACAAGGACAGTTGCTTGACGACTTGATACAGTTTGTGTATAACGGTCGTAACTGTCGGATGCTGCTCATTGGCGATCGTGCCCAGCTGCCCCCAGTGGGTGAGGAGGAGAGTCCAGCCTTGTTGTCTGACGTGCTGCGTGGTTATGGTCTTCATGTCCATGAGTGTGACCTCAATGAGGTGTTACGTCAGAGTCAGGAATCTGGTATTCTCTTCAATGCCACCCGGATTAGGGAAGGCGGCTTGGTGTTACCACAGATTCACTTTGTGGGATTCGAGGATATCAGGGTAGTGCCTGGTGATGAACTCATCGAGTCCCTTGCAAGCAGTTACTCCAAGGTCGGACTTGATGAGGCAATGGTCATCACTCGTAGTAACAAACGGGCGAACATTTACAATCAGGGGATCCGTAATATGGTGTTGGGAAAAGAGGACGAACTGACCAATGGTGACCAGTTGATGGTGGTGAAGAATAATTACTATTGGGCAACAGCCAATGGTCAACAGTCAGCGATCAATAGCCAACTCTCCTTCATTGCCAATGGCGACCGTGCCGTGGTTCGCAGGGTGCGTCATGTACATGAGTTATATGGTTTTCGTTTCGCTGAGGTTACGATGAGCTTTCCTGACTATGACGACTATGAGTTGACGGCACTGGTGATTCTTGACACGCTGACCTCCGAGGCACCAGCCTTGACACATGAGCAGCAGGAGCAACTCTATCAGGCTGTGATGGAAGACTATGCCGACATCCCACTGAAACAAGACCGTCTGAAGAAACTCAAGGAGGACAAACACTACAATGCCCTGCAAGTGAAGTTTGCCTATGCTGCCACCTGTCATAAGGCACAGGGTGGACAGTGGGCACATGTGTATATCGATCAGGGATATATGACGGATGATATGCTGACGACCGACTATATCCATTGGCTTTATACTGCCTTCACACGTGCCACCGAACAACTGTATCTGGTTAACTGGCCGAAGACACAGACGGAAATAATTGAGGTTTAGAGTTTGAGGTTTGAGTTTTTTTTGTACCTTTGCAAAGTATGATTGCATTATATATAATAATAGGTGTATTTGTTGGTGCCACAGTGCTCTATGTTCTGATGGATCGCAGGATGGATGTCATCCGTATCGAGAGTGCCAAAAAGGATGTACAGTTGGAGCACTTGCGTCAGCAGATGGAAGAGGCTAAAGGTGAGAAACTGGAGGAACAGCAGAAGAGGGACGCTCAGTTTATGAACATGGCACAGCAGGTGTTGGAGCAAAGCGCGTCCAAGCTGAAGGAGTCTAACAAGGAGACGATGGCTGGTGTCACCCAGCCGCTGAAGGACGCTATCACCGAGATGCGCAAGGCAATCAATGACAATACCAAGGATCATACCGAGCAGAATGCCTCCCTCCGTGAGCAGTTGCGCATGATGATGGCGTCTAACAAGGAGATTGGTGAGAAAGCGGAATCGCTTGCCAATGTACTGCGACGTGACAATAAGGTCAGCGGTAATATGGGTGAGATTATCCTGGGCGATCTCCTTGCGTCACAAGGATTGACGGAGGGTATTCATTATGAGGTACAGGCAAGGTTGCGTGACGAGCAGGGCAGACCCCTGAAGAACGACGATACAGGGAAGGAGATGCAACCAGATGTCATCCTTCATTATCCGCAGGGACAGGATGCTGTCATTGACTCGAAGGTGTCACTCGTCGCTTACCAGCGGTATGTGAATGCTGAGGACCCTGAGGAGAAAGAGCGTGCCTTGCAGGAGCATATCAAGTCTATCCGTTCCCATGTAACCGAACTGGCACGTAAGGACTATTCCAAGTATATCAAAGCACCTCGTGAGGCGGTTGATTTCGTCATTATGTTCGTTCCTTTTGAGAGCTCTTTGCAATTGGCTTTGGCGAATGATCCTACCTTGTGGCGCGAGGCTTTTGAGCGGAAAGTATTTATCACGGGTGAGCAGAACCTGTTAGGTATCCTCCACATGATTCATATCGCATGGGTACAGAACCAGCAGGCAGAGAACCAAGAGAAGGTGTTTGGTATCGCAGAGTCATTATTAGACCGCTTGGGTGACTTCATCCAGCGATATAATAAGATAGGAGAACAACTCGACCAGGCACACCGTGCCTTTGAGTCTGCAGGCAACAAACTGTTTACGGGTCGCCAGAGTGTGGTACAGAAAGGACGCGAACTCGTCGACCTTGGTGCCAAGGAGAATCCTAACCGTCGTATTCCCAAAGCAGAGAATGATTTACTTGAATGATGATATCGCAGGCTTCGACTTCGAAGCGGCATTGCCCCTGTTGTCTGACCAACGGCGTGAACAAGCGTTGAAGTTTAAGCACGAACAAGGACGTAAGACCTGTGCAGCGGCTTATTTGTTGTTGTGCGAAGGACTGCGAGAGGAATATGGTATTACCGAGAAACCCGTCTTCGAGTATGGGGAGCATGGCAAACCCACTATCATCGGACATCCCGATATCCATTTTAACCTCAGTCATTGTCGGGAGGCAGCTATCTGTGTCATCAGTGATTGCCCTGTGGGTGTTGATATCGAGAGTATTCGGGAATACAAAGACACACTGGCTCACTATACGATGAATGAGGAGGAACTGGCACAGATTATCCACTCTCCTTATCCAGACAGAGCGTTTATCCGTTTCTGGACCATGAAGGAGGCGGTACTGAAACTCTCAGGTGAGGGTATCCGTAACGACATGAAGACCGTCCTGACAGGGCAGGAGACGATAGAGACGGTCGTTAACGAACAGCGGGGCTATATCTATTCCGTCATTTACTGAAGGTCGAAGATGTGATGGAAACCGCTTAGGCGGAATATCTCCTCTATGTCTTCATTGAGGTTGCGCAGTTGAATACTGTCTCCGCATTGTTCACTATTACGTTTCAGTTGCATAAAGAAACGCAGTCCTGAGGAACTTATATATTCCAAGTCCTTACAATCTATCACCAGTTTGTGATCCGTCAGGTCTGTCACACGGTTCAGCTCTTCACTCATCTGGGTGGTGGCAATGGTGTCAAGTTCACCACGAAGGAATACCACTACCTCTTTCTCGTTTTGTTGGATGTTGATTTTCATATGATTAATTATTGATTGATGCTCTTTGTCATAATGAGCATGTTACGCTCATCGTCAGTACGTTCATAAACTATCTGGTCCATCAGCTGTTGGTAGAGGTAGATACCTAACCCTCCAACCTGTCGGTCATCAACAGTCTGCTTTACGTCCACTTCCTGACGGGCTGTCGGGTCGAAAGGCTCACCGCTGTCCGTAATACAGACGGTCAGGTCTCCCTTTTGGCTTTCACTGGTCAGTAGGTCAGTAGTCCGTGCCGCATATCTATTTTACCCACAAAGGCAGTGACAAACATCATAATGGGATTACGCTCAGACAACACATGGTTAATCTCACTCATAATGTCGGCGGGGGTATTGAAATGACGTGCTGCCATACGGAATAAGTTGACAGTTGCTGCCATCATCATAGCAGCGGGGATTCCTTTGCCGCTGACGTCCCCGATGATGAAATAGAGCGTGTCTCCTTGTTGGTAGAAGTCATAGAGGTCGCCACCCACCTCCTTCATGGGGATCAGTTTAGCTGATAATTCTTCAGGGAAGTCTTGTCGCAGGATGTTCATTTGGATATTATGGGCAATACGCATTTCCTGATCAATCATCTGTTGCTGTTGGTCAGCGATGGTTAGATGGTTGATGTATTTAATCGTCTTCCTGACAATAAATACAAGCAGCAGCAGATAGCATCCTAATACCTTATATAACCGTACTCGTCCCATGGCGGAGTTTGTCTGGAAATTAATCTGGAACTCTCCGTCCGTAGAACGTGGTGAAAGATTACCTACACGCATCACCTTGGCATTCAGCTGGTGGACGGCGACAGCCTCTAAGATGGTACGCTCGGCAACAAACTTAGAATGCACGTAACGGTTGTCCATGTACTGTCCATAATAGAGTTTCTGCTCAGTCTGGATGGTGTCTGGAGCAGGAACACCGTTTACTGATAGTCCTGCCGTACTGTATGTGGATATGTGTATCAGCCGTGCTCCCGTCTCCAGACAGAAACGAATACAGTTGACCGCTCCTCCTATGTTCACATCCTCTATCTCCGTACCATTGGAGAAGTGCTTGACAATCGCGGCACAGTTGAAGACGGTGTCCACATGACCATCCACCTTAATAGGTTGGGTGACATCCCCTAAGACGATACGCAGTCGCTTACCGAATAACTCTTTGTAGTTATTAGCATAATAGTAGAAGAGCAGTCCTTTGAGACGTCGTTCCGCCTTGTCTGTATTCTGAGCACGGACGATACACCAGATGACGGGTACGTCTTCACGCTCGATAAGTTCTTTGAGCACATGGATACCCAGATACCCAGTGGCACCTGTCAATAGGACATGACCAATCTGTTGCCGCTCACCTTTCTTGAAAGCGTCAAGGGTATTACGCATCAACAGGGTGTCTATCGGCTTATAGTCGAACTGTGCGTCCTCCGACTCCTTGACACTCTCGGAATTATTAGAAAGGAAAGCAGCCAGCTGTCGGGATGTCGGATGACTGAACAGTCACCATAAGCGATATGGCGTCCTGCTTTGTCTGCTTCGATGATCACACGGGTCACCATCAGGGAGGTACCGCCCATCTCGAAAAAATTGTCGGTAGCGCCGACCTTGTCTATAGACAGGATATCACCAAAGATCCGACAGAAGAGTTGCTCCATCTCATTGGCAGGTGCCACATACTCCCGTTCCTCAGCCTGAATGACAGGTGCTGGCAGCATCTTCCTGTTCACTTTCTGGTTCTGGTTCAAAGGAATGGTGTCTATCTGCATGGTGGCGGCAGGTATCATATACGGTGGCTTATGCTCACCGATAAAGGTGTGGAGTTTCTTGATGTCCACCTTTTGGTCACTGACGATATAAGCAGCGATATACTTACCACCATTAGGATAGTCAAATGCCTGTACGGTAGCGTCCTTGATACCTTCATACTCATGGATGATACTTTCTACCTCTTTCAGCTCGATGCGGAAACCACGTATCTTCACTTGACTGTCCTTTCGTCCAACAAACTGGATATTACCGTCTGGTAGATAGCGTACGATATCACCTGTCCGGTAACAACGTCCCCAAGGACTCTCCACAAAGACCTCTGCGTTCTTTTCTGGGCGGTTCAAGTAGCCGCGTCCTACCTGTGGACCGCTAACCCACAGTTCTCCAGCAGCACCTGGTGGCAGCCGGTTCAGTTGCTTGTCGACAATATACAGTTTCGTGTTACTTGTTGGCTTACCAATAGGAATATCCTGTTCGTACTCCTTTAGCTGATAAGTCGTGGTGAAGATGGTACACTCCGTAGGTCCGTAGCCATTATACATCTTGTAGTTCTTAGGAGGCTGTAATGCAGACAATTTCTCACCTCCCACAGAGAAATAGCGCAGGGAGTGATTGTCCACATTGGTAGCGAACTGGTAGCCTACCTGTGTGGTAATGAATGAATGGGTGATACCGTTCTTGTTGAAATAGTCGTTGAGGTCAGGTAGATTCAGACGAATATCATCCCCGATGATATGGACACAGGCACTACAGGTAATGGCAGGGTACATATCCATCATACAGGCATCAAAGCCATAGCTGGCATAAGCGGCAACCTTGCAATCAGCAGTCAGTTCATAATATCGCTGATACCAGTGACAGAAAGCCACGAGGTTACGATGCTCCAACTGGCACCCTTTTGGAACGCCCGTCGAACCACTGGTGTAGAGGAGGATGAAGAGATCCTCGGACCGCGGTTCTTGCTGCGATGACATCGCAGCATGCTCAACGATGGAAGGGAGGTTATCGAGGGTGAGTAGCAGTTTGGAGCCGGCATCCTCCTGCATGAACTGCAGTCGCTCTTCGGGATAGGTGGGGTCTAAAGGCTGGTAGGCACATCCTGCCTTCAGCACACCCAGGGATGCTATGAGCATCCACTCGCAACGAGGAATCAAGATGGATACCACGTCCTCCCGTCCCAGTCCTTTCTCTATCAGGTAGCCTGCAATCCTGTCGGAGAGGTTATCAACCTGCTGATAGGTATATCGCTTATCCTGAAAGACCACTGCGAGTTTGTCGGGATGCAGACTTACTTGCTGGCGGAAACAAGACAGCACCGTTTCTTCAGGGTCGTATGGCACCTCTGTCTGGTTGAAGGAGTCCAGCAATGCAAGTTGCTGCTCATTAATCAGAGAGATGTCACTGAGCCGCTCTGTAGTCAGGAATCCCTGGAGCACCTTTTCGTAACTGTCCACGAACTGGCAGACCAGTGCCTTGGAATAGACCCCATCGTATTCTGCACGGACGTGGATATGTCCTTTCACTATGAAGGCTTTGACGTAAAAGAGGTCTTCGGATTTGTCATTGTTCAACTGTTGGGTAGCCATAGGATAACCCATGAGGGGCTCGTCACTAAATAGTTCCCCATGCCAGACGAAGGTGTTGTCTATCTCCAGACGCAGGTCGTTCATCAAAATCCATGAACGAGTAAGTCTCATGCTGGCGGCATTCTGTAATCTGCTCCTGCTGCTTGCGGAGGAGGTCCAGCACGGTCGTGTCCTTATCAAACTGGCAGAGAACGGGGATGGTCTTGATAAAATACCGATACTGCGCTGCAGCCGTTTGTCGGTACGTCCGTTGTAGACGGTGCGTGTCAATGCCGTTTGCTCGTGATTGTATTTCGCTAATAAGAAGGCATAGACGGTGGTCATCAGTGTGTTTTTGTAGATACCGTTCTGCTTACAGAAAGCCTCGACATCCTCTACGCTGACGTGTAGTTCTCGCTCTATGGCACCTTCTTCACCATCCTCCTGGTCTGGACGCAACGAGGTGTTCACGTCCTCATCATTAAAGGTCTGGGCATACCACTGCTTGTCATCCTCAAAGGCTTGACTGCCCTGTAACTGTTTCTCGGCAAGTGCTACCTCGGCAAGTGTCAGTGCCTCGGGCTCCAGGGTATTCCCGTTATAGGTTGCCTCAATGTCGTGTAGCAACACTTGTAGTGATGCTCCGTCATTAATGATATGATGAATGTCCAGAATCAGGTAATGATAATGGTCATCTTTCAATGGATGAATATTGAACAGGCGGTTGTCTATGATGTTAAATAGTTTTACAAATTGCTCAAATCCCTTCCCATCGTAATGTTCAACACTGACAATGAATTTCTCAACCTTGATTTCTTGCATGGGGTTCCCCTTGCTCGTCTATAGTGATGCGCGTCCAAAGGGTGGGATGTGCTTCTATGACGGTCTCAATGGCACGGCATAGTTTTCCGTATCCAACCGGATGTCTAATGTGTAACAATAGGGTATACAGTAAGATGTTGTTCCTTGATGACTCATGCACTCTATATAGAGTCTGTATCCCGATTTGGATAACGGATATTTTTCCATATTGTTTTAGTTTTTGGTTTCAGGGGCAAATTTACAAAAAATAAGTGAATCAGAAAGCACATATACAAACTTTTTTGTATCTTTGCAAACAAAATATAACAAAAAACTAAAACAATAACAGTTATGAGATTAGACGGAAGACGAGAAAGCTCGAACGTAGAAGACCGCCGTGGAATGAGTGGTGGAGCAAAAGCCGGTATGGGTATCGGTGGTATTATCATTGTTGCGCTGATGGCATGGCTCACGGGCGGTGACCCTGTGGCTGCCGTGATGCAGGAGGTGCAGCAGAACAACTTCGGTGGTAATAGTGAGGTTACCGAGGGACAGCGTGAGTTTACCGAGGAGGAACAGGCGCTTGCCAAGTTCTCCACGCAGATCCTTGGTGGTACGGAGGACGTATGGACGGAGATATTCCAGAAGAATGGCGCACAGTATCAGGTACCTAAGATGGTGCTCTATACGGGTGGTGTCTCTACCGCTTGCGGACAGGGTTCCGCCGCTATGGGTCCGTTCTACTGCTCGGGTGACCAGAAACTGTATATCGACCTGTCGTTCTTCACGACCATGAAGAAACAACTGGGTGCTGACGGTGACTTCGCCTATGCTTATGTGATCGCCCATGAGGTCGGTCACCATGTGGAGTATCTCACAGGTATCCTTGCCAAGGCTCATGAGCAGATGGCGAAACTCCCGGAGGCTGAGGCTAACAAACTCAGTGTGCGTCTGGAGTTGCTTGCCGACTTCTACGCTGGTGTGTGGGCACATCATGACAACAAGCGTTTCGGCTCGTTGGAGGATGGTGACATCGAGGAGGCTATCAAGTGTGCACAGGTCATCGGTGACGACTACCTGCAGACGAAAGCACGTGGCTATGCCGTTCCTGAGTCGTTCAACCACGGTACCAGCAAGCAGCGTATGAAGTGGTTCAAACTCGGACTGGAGACCGGTGATATCTCCAAAGGTACCACCTTCCAGTGCTCTGACGCAGAACTCTAATCAAGAGAAGTTTGAAATAGAGGAAGTCCTGCCCATCGGCAGGGCTTCTTTGAGTTTACAGACTAATATTAATAATAAGTAATGATGAAGAAATTAATGTTTTGGGTGCTGTTGATGACAGCCACAACAGCTAAGGCGCAGTTCGGACCAGAGCCCGACTTCGACGCAAAGTATGCAACGGAACTGGTGAAGGCAGGGACGGTGGCTCCCGACTTCAAGATGAAAACCATGGATGGGAAGACCTTTAAGTTGTCGCAGTTGAAGGGTAAGACCGTCGTGCTCGACTTCTGGGCATCATGGTGTCCCGACTGTCGCAAGGATGCCCCTGAGGTGGTGAAGATGTACAAGGAGTATGCACTACAGGGTGTGGAATTCGTGGGTGTCTCGATGGATACCGATGTTGCGGCATGGCGTAAGGCTTGTGAGCAGTTTGGTATCACCTATACGCAGGTCAGCGAGTTGAAAAAGTTCAAGGAGACGGATATCGCCAAGGCGTATGGGGTGAAGTGGATTCCCTCGATGGTCGTGATCGACAAGGACGGTAAGGTAGCGCTCTCCACGGTACTGACCTATAAGGTAGACAAATACCTGAAAGAGTTACGACCTACGGGTTATCAGCCGACGAGGGAGCGTGTGACGATAGACGGTGACCACGGAAAGTTGCAGGCAGTCATCCAGAAACCTGCATTAAAACAAGGAGAGCAGTGTCCAATGGTCGTTTTCTGTCATGGTTTTGGCGGCTCTAAGGACGGTCCGTTGTTTGAGTTGATTACTGACTCATTACAGAAACACGGTATCGCCTCTATCCGTTTCGACTTCAACGGTCATGGGGAGAGCGAGGGGCGTTTTCAGGATATGACCGTGCCCAACGAGATTAATGATGCCAAGAAGGTCGTCGAGTATGTCCGTGACTTACGTTATGTCTCGAAGGTCGCCTTGGTAGGACACTCCCAGGGTGGGGTGGTAGCCTCCATGACGGCTGGTGAGTTAGGTGATGACATCGCTGCTGTGGCACTGATGGCTCCTGCCGCCGTACTTCGTGACGATGCCATCCGTGGCTCTGTGATGGGTAAGATGTTCAACCCACTGGATCCGCCAGAGTATGTGGAAATGTGGGGCGGTAACCGGTTAGGTCGTAACTATATCAAGGCAGCTTTCTCGCTACCGATCTATGAGACAGCGGCAAACTATCACGGTCCGGCTCTGATTATCCATGGTAATGCTGACCGGGTAGTACCTTATACCTACGGAGAGCGTTTCCACCAGTTGTGGAAGGGTAGTGAGTATGTGATGCAGGAGTATTTCGACCACGTTTTCTCGCAGAATATCTACCGTACGACAGATGCGGTCAGCGAGTTCCTGATGCGGACACTGAGATAAAAAGAAAGCGGTTGAAATGTCAACCGCTTTTCTTTTTTATTTGATTAAGTTACCGAGGATATCACGCGTGAGCTCCTTCGTGACAGAACGGGTTGCCGCACTGGTGGCGTTCTTCACCACCCTTCCCGTAGCAGACGTTCTTGATTTGGTCTTCTTACCCGTCACCTTATCACTGACATAAGTGCCGAGGATGGCAGCGACGGTAGAGGTTATTGCTGTAATGATAGCCTTGAAAACCTTACTCATGATACCGGGCTTTTTCTTCTCTTCCTTGGTAGGTGTGGTAGATTCGGCAGGTATGGTAGACTCTGCCTCGGCAAGAGCAGTCTGCTCAGCCTTGGCAAGCAGTACCTCGAAGGCACTCTCACGATCAACAGGGGTATCGTACTTGCCGTAAATACGACTCTGTTTGATGATATCCAGACGTTGTCCTTCTGTGACGGCACCAATCTGGGAGAGGGGGAACAATACCTTGGCACGCTCCACCATGTTAGGTGCACCCTTCTCGTCGAGGAAACTAACAAGAGCCTCACCTGTCTCAAGGTTCATAATCGCCTCGTCGGTCTTGAAGGCAGGGTTGGCGCGGAACGTGTCAGCGGCAGTCTTCACCGCCTTCTGGTCTTTCGGAGTATAAGCACGGAGGGCATGCTGCACACGGTTACCCAACTGTCCGAGGATGTTCTCAGGAATATCGGTAGGACTCTGGGTGATGAAATAGATACCCACACCTTTCGAGCGTACCAGACGGATGACCTGCTCAATCTTGTCGAGTAGAGCCTTGCTGGTGTCTGTAAACAGCATGTGAGCCTCGTCGAAGAAGAACACGAGTTTCGGTAACGGTAGGTCACCGACCTCTGGCAAGGTGGTGTAGAGTTCTGAGAGCAACCACAACAGGAAGGTAGAGTAGAGTTTCGGCTGCATCATCAGTTTGTCAGCAGCAAGTACGCTCATCACACCCTTGCCTCCCTCAACTGCGAGAAGGTCTTGGATATCAAAGGAAGGAAGTCCAAAGAACTTGTCAGCCCCTTGGTTCTCCAACTGTAATATAGCCCGTTGAATAGCACCGATACTCATACTTGTCACCGTACCGTATTTAAGGGTAATCTCCTTGGCATGGTCTCCCATCCAGTTGAGCATAGAACGCAGGTCTTTCAAATCATCGAGCAGTAATCCTTGCTCATCGGCTAAACGGAACAGGATATTGAGAATACCAGATTGGGTCTCATTCAACTGTAAAATACGGGAGAGCAGCAATGGTCCCATCTGTGAGACGGTAGCACGCATAGGATGACCCTGTTCTCCATAGACATCGTAGAAACGAACGGGGCATGCCTGGAACTCCGGGTTCTCAATACCGAACTCCGGGAGTCGTTTCTCGATGAAACCACTCATCTTACCCACTTGAGAGATACCACTGAGGTCCCCTTTCATATCAGCCATAAAGCAGGGTACACCTGCTTGACAGAAAGTCTCTGCCATCACTTGCAGGGTGACCGTCTTACCTGTACCTGTGGCACCGGCAATGAGTCCATGGCGGTTAGCCATCTTACCAGTAATACTGAGTGCTCCGTTGGAGCAGTGGGCGATATACAGCCCGCGTTCTTTTTCGTACATAGTTTTATAGTTTCGTTATATCGTTATTTCGAGATTCCAGGATTCCGAGATTCGAAGATTAGGATAGGTTAGCCAACTCAATGACTTTGTCAACAGCAGCACTGAGACCATCGGCATTCTTACCGCCAGCCTGAGCGAAATGGGGTTGACCGCCACCACCGCCCTGAATGAGTTTTGCTGCCTCACGAACCATCTGTCCGGCATTCAGACCGTGGTCGCTCACCATGTCGTCGCTCATCATGATGGAGAGCTGGGGCTTGTTGTTCTCATGGGAACCGATGACACAGAGCAGGGAACCCTCGACGGCGGCACGAACTTTAAAGGCAAGGTCCTTGGCGGTGGCAGGTGCCATGGTCAGTACGGTGGTGATGACCGTCACGCCATTCACCATCCTTGCCTTCTCCACCATTCTTTGGGCGGCACGCTCTACAACCTGTGCCTGGAAACCTTCAATCTCCTTCTTCATGTGGTCGTGCTCCTCGATATACTTTTTAATCACGCCCTGTAAGTCTTTGGCGTTATTGAAGAACGCTTTCACGGCATTCAGTGTGTCTTCAATACGATACAACAGTTCCTCACACTCCTTACCAGTGCGAGCCTCGATACGGCGAATACCAGCTGCAACACTGCTCTCGGCGATAATCTTAAAGAAGCCGATACGACCAGTGGAAGTAGCATGGATACCACCACAGAACTCACAGGACGGACCGAAGCGTACCACACGTACCTTATCACCGTACTTCTCTCCGAAGAGGGCGATGGCACCCAGTTTCTTCGCCTCGTCGAAAGGTACGTCACGATGCTCGTCGATATGGATGTCCTGACGAATCATGTCGTTGACCATACGCTCTACCTGACGTAGTTGCTCATCAGAGACTTTCTCGAAGTGGGAGAAGTCGAAGCGGAGAGTATCAGGTGATACGAAAGAGCCCTTCTGCTCTACGTGGTCCCCTAAGATTTGCTTCAACGCATAGTCGAGCAGGTGGGTAGCGGTATGGTTGGCGGCTGAGGCGTTACGCTTGTCCGTATCCACACAAGCCATGAACTCCGCAGAGGGGTCTTTCGGCAACTGCTTCACGATGTGTACGCTCTGGTTGTTCTCACGTTTGGTGTCAATGACCTCAATGGTCTCGTTTTCGTTGACGAGGACACCACAGTCACCGACCTGTCCACCCATCTCTCCATAGAATGGTGTGGCATCGAGCACCAACTCATAGAACTCATTCTTCTTCTGGGTCACCTTACGGTAGCGCAGGATATGACAGTTGTATTCGGTATAGTCGTAGCCCACGAACTGCTGTTCTGTGGTGGCGATGTCATCGCCACATACATTCACCCAGTCGCTATTCTCGACGGCAGCGGCATTACGGGCACGCTCCTTCTGTTTCTGCATCTCCACATTAAACTGCTCCTCGTCAACGGTGAAGCCGTTCTCGCGACAAATCAGTTCTGTGAGGTCGAGGGGGAATCCGTAGGTGTCGAACAGACGGAATGCCTGGACACCATCCAACTGGCTCTTACACTCTGCCTTCAACTGACCCATTGCCTCGTTGAGCATGTTGATACCCTTGTCGAGGGTGCGCAGGAAAGAATCCTCCTCTTCCTTGATGACCTTCGTAATCAAGGTCTGCTGCGCCTTCAACTCAGGGAAGGCGTCACCCATCTCATGAACGAGGGTAGGAATGAGCTGGTAGAGGAAACCGTCCTTCTGTCCGAGGAACGTGTAAGCATAGCGCACGGAACGGCGCAGGATGCGACGGATGACATAACCAGCCTTGGCATTGCTGGGCAACTGTCCGTCGGCAATAGAGAAAGCAACGGCACGCAGGTGGTCGGCACAGACACGCATGGCGATATTGATGTCGTCCTGCTCTTTGCTGACAGGGTTAACCTGTTCTTCCTCGAAAGTGAAGTATTTCAATCCTGTGATGTCCTGCTCAGCCTTGATGATGGGCTGGAAAACATCAGTGTCGTAGTTGGAGTGCTTACCCTGCATCATACGGACGAGACGCTCGAAGCCCATACCAGTGTCGATGACGTTCATGGAGAGTTTCTCCAATGAGCCGTCAGCCTTGCGGTTGAACTGCATGAACACGAGGTTCCAGATCTCGATAACCTGTGGGTCGTCCTGGTTGACGAGTTCACG
Organism: uncultured Prevotella sp.; assembly: GCA_905235835.1. Taxonomy (GTDB): domain Bacteria; phylum Bacteroidota; class Bacteroidia; order Bacteroidales; family Bacteroidaceae; genus Prevotella. Next base: position 6,526 of record CAJONQ010000040.1, on the reverse strand, counting down.
ACCAGTCTTACCAGAGGCTGCCTTCTGCTCAGGTGTACGGGAGTCGACATGAATCTCAGAGCAGGGACCACAGGGACCTGTGTCGCCCATCTCCCAGAAGTTGTCGTGTTTGTTACCATTGATGATATGGTCCTCAGGAACATGTTTTGCCCAGTATTTCGCTGCCTCGTCGTCACGAGGGATGTTCTCCTCAGGAGAGCCCTCGAAGACGGTGACATACAAATCCTCAGGGTTCAGTTTCAGCACGTCCACCAGATACTCCCATGCCATATCGATGGCACCCTCTTTGAAGTAGTCACCGAACGACCAGTTGCCGAGCATCTCGAACATGGTGTGATGGTAAGTGTCATGACCTACCTCCTCTAAGTCGTTATGCTTACCGCTGACACGCAGACACTTCTGGGTATCTGCACGACGGCGTGGCTCTGGGTCACGGGTACCCAATATAATATCCTTCCACTGGTTCATTCCCGCATTGGTGAACATCAGGGTAGGGTCATCCTTAATTACCATCGGAGCGGAAGGCACGATAGCATGCTGCTTCTGCTCGAAAAACTTCTTAAACGATTCACGAATCTCGTTAGCTGTCATCATATTTCTTGTTACTTATTTTCTTTAAAACGCTGCAAAATTAAAAAAAATCGGGCAAATCGCAAAGTATTTGCCCGACTTTTATCTATTTGGTATATCCTTATCGCACTGACTGGATATTGATACTGCCCTCTTTGAGTCCTTCGGCAGTACACTGTAACTGGATATTACCTGCTTGGCGCTCGCTTTGAATCAGTATCTGAGCATACCCATTGAAAGCAGGGATACTGAACTCCTTGCAGTCTTTATCCTTAGGATGGTCGACACCCAGATAGGAGGGGTCACCATTGCCTGCGCCGATGATACGTCCATTACCCACCAGACGGAAGGTGAGCATAGGACAGGCATCAGGAACAAAGCGGTTCTTGGCATCTTTTAGTTCTATTGTCACCACAGCGATATCCCGTCCGTCGGCAGTGATGGTTGGGCGATTGCTTGTTACAATAATCTTATCGGCAGGTTTGGTTGTCTCCATCGTCTCTGTGAGGATACGCTTTCCATTCTTATAACCAGTGGCAACCACCTTACCAGGCTGGTAGACAGCCTTCCATTTCAGGTGTCCGTTCTTAGGCATCTTCTGACGTCCCAGTTTCTTTCCGTTGACAGTCAGCTCCACCTCATCACAGTTGCTGTATGCCCACAGGTCTATCTCCTCACCCTCATGACCTTGCAGATTCCAATGGGGGAAGATATGCAGGGTAGGCTCATCGGTCCACCATGATTTCAGGTACCATGCCTCGTCTTTCCAGAATCCACAGTAGTCGAGGATACCGAACTCAGAGTCATGGGCAGGATATTCCAGGGGGTTAGGCTCACCACGATAGTCGAAACCTGTCCAGTAGAAAAGTCCTGCTGCCCAGGGACGGTCAGCATAGAACTGCCAGCCGCGCTCAATACGGTTTTCCGTACCGTCCTTATCGGCACTGAGGTTCATGGAGTGCATGTGTCCCGGTACCTTTGGGTCGTTGAAGTAAACACCACGTGTACCACAACCAGTCGTCTCCTCCGTACCCACGATCTTCCATGTGGGATTATTCTTCTTGCGATTATCGACATCATTCTGGAGGATATAATTAAAGCCAATGACATCAAGACCCTTGATCATCTCGGAACCTCCTGCGTTAGCGATGGTAGAATGACGGGTGGGGTCGAGCAATTTCGTATATTCTCTCATAGCGGCAGCGATACGAGTACCTTGGATGGTGTTCTCCATACCCCATTCCTCGTTGCCGTCGCTCCAGAGGATGATAGACGGATGGTTACGGTCACGCTTGATCATATTCTCCAACAGGCGCAGATGCTCTGTATTGATACCTGTCAGGCGGTTTTCGTCAATGACGAGGATGCCCTCACGGTCGCAGATGTCGAGGAGTGCAGGTGTCATTGGGTTGTGAGAGGCACGATAGGCGTTACAACCGAACTTCTTTAATTGTTGGATGCGCCATGCTTGTAACGCATCAGGGATGGCGGCACCTACACCGGCATGGTCTTGGTGCATATTGACACCCTTCAATTCCATCGGTTTGCCATTCAGCAGGAAGCCCTTGTCGGCATCGAAAGCGACCTCACGGAAACCTGTCGTCGTGGTATAGACATCGGTCACCTGACCATTCACCTTAATGGTCGTCTCTACCTGATAGAGGTATGGATCCGTCGTGCTCCACAGATGAGGACGATTTAAGTTGAGAGTTGAGAGTTGAGCGTTGAGCGTCTGCTTCGCCTTCAGGGTGAGGGTTGTGGGTGCAGACTTGGCAACCTCCTTGCCGTCGGCATCGAGCAGGCGGTGGCTGACTTCACATTGCAGGGTGGTCAGCGAGTGGTTGTTCACCTCCGTCTCCACATGAATGGTAGCCTGGTCGTAAGGTGCTTTTAAGTCGGCATACACGAAAGTGCCGAAGGGAGCCACGCTGACCTTTCCCGTCTTTACCAACCAAGCGTCACGGTAGATACCGGCACCCTCATAGAACCAGCCTTCCTCCAAGGTAGCGTCGGCACGGACACAGATAAGGTTGTCGCCTCCATAGTTCACATACTCTGTTACGTCATAGACCTGTGTGGCATAACCACTGGGTTCCGTACCCATATAAAAACCGTTGAACCACACACGGGCATTGCGGAAGATACCGTCGAACTGCAAACTGATCTGTTTGCCGAGGTCTTCTTTCTCGACATGGATAATCTTCCGATACCATCCCACACTGGTCTCTGGGTATTTGTAGCCCACCGTCTTATAGCCGTGGGAATGACTTGCTTTCTGTGCATAGGGTAAGGTCGTCACCCAGTCGTGGGGCACCCGTACCTCCTCCCATTTCGAGTCATCGAATTTTTGAGAGTATGGACCCTCATTGTGAATCGAGTTTGCCTTTGTCAGGTAGTTAAAATACTCGGTGCCGCATCCGAAGTCCTTTGCCGGGTCAGACGCGTTACCAAAGGTGAACTTCCACCCCTCGTCCAGTCGGACGCACTCTCTCACATTTTGTGCATTCATAGTAGCGATGCCCATCCAGACACCCACTACTGTCATCAGTTTTCTTAGGTTCATATTTCAGGTTTTAGTTATTTTGTTTGATACATGATTTTTCCTCCTCTGATATATAGGCCTTTACGTGGTATTTCTGGGAGTTGATGCCCTTGGAGATCATAGATGGCATGACTATTCTGACGCTTAACCTTGCGCATCTTGATATCCGTATAGGCATCCCAGCCGGCAGACAAGTCTTCGAGGGTGACGACACGGCTGTCGTTCATACATTTTGTCCATTCTTCCTTGCTGGTCTGGTTGACGAAATTGCCACCCCATGTATGGTACCAAGGCATCCACCACGACCATACCGCCTCCTCTTCAAACTCTTTGTCGATATCAGGGATGGGACCGTTCTCTGATAAAGCAATCATCTTCTTGCCCCCTGTGAGTACTTTGAGTTTGTCAAACAAGACGTAATTGCTGGAGTAGTCGAAACTGTTGTTATAGATATCCGCAGATACAACATCATAATAGGTGTCACCAGGGGTCCAGTCTTGGTCATACTCTCCAGCGTTCCATACCCAGATGACATTATGAACACCCTTGACATTCACCATCTCATCGTAAATCAGATGATAGAGTTTCTTGAAGGAGTCCGCTCCCTCTCGTCCCCACCAGAACCAACCGCCACTCGCTTCATGGAGAGGACGGAAGATACAGGCAACACCCTCATTCTGCATTTCCAAAAAATAGTCGGCAATAGCGTCGATATCTTTGATGATATTCTTATAAAGTGTTGAGGTGGTGTTCCATGTACCGTCACTCTTTAAGGCATTGGTAATCTTCATGTTACATTGGTCGGTATAGAACTCGTTTGTGCTGCGACTGGGATCCCGCCAGTGCCAGGTGAAAGCAGGGATTCCTCCTCGCTTGTAAGTGTCCTTGGCGAGTTCGACGGAACTCTTGGTGTACGACAGATTGTACTCTTCACTCTCATACTTACCAGTTGCGTTCATGAAGTCAAAACCGACGAGGGCAGGGTATTTGCCCGAGGCTTGATAGACAGCCTTCATGTCGTCATGTTGTGTGACATTCCCATTGGCTGACGACATATCACCAGTCATCATACCAGAAATGGTTTTCTTTCCGAAATTGTTATAAAGGAAAGCATATATCTTCTTTGCACTCTCCGTTGCCTTTTGGTCAACAGGGGATGACGATATATTAAACGGGAAAGAAATGCTATTATCTTGCTCAATGCGGATATAGTCAATGCGGAACCATGTCCAACTGGGAGTGATAACGATCGTGTTGTTGCCTTGACTCATGAAATAGGTGCCAGCAACGACTTCGCCTTGTCCTTTGATTTGGAAAGAACCGCTACTACCATTCACCGAAAGATTAGCCATCTTGTCGCCATAAAGTCCGTCATACCCCACATAGACGATATATTTCCCTTTTTCCGAATGATAGTAGGTAAAGGTAATCTTAGCATTCACATCTGTTATTTCCAGTGCCTTCCCTCCAGAATACTTACTGTCTTGAATCAGTGTACAATTCACGTAATTAGCATTCTCTGCCTCTAACTTCGTAATGGTTTGGGCAAAGCCGCAGATGGTCGTGCAAATAAAGATGATAAGGGATAGTGTTGTTCTTTTCATGATTATTGTTTTATGATTAAACGAAAAGAGACAACGTCACGGGCTTTAACCGTCAGTTTACGATCCGTCTTGTTTTTTACGTTGGTCTTTCCTTCCATCTTATGTGTCCACAGATTGTATACCTGATAGACTTTCGTATCAAAAGAAGTACTTAGACCACTCACCTCTTTGTCTGTTAGGTTAAAGTCTTGCCAGTTGAGCGCATAGGTGATATCTTGTTTTGTCGGGTTGAGAATAGTAAAAGCCCAGTCACCTCTCGCAAGAGGCTTAAACCAGAATTGCAGTCCTTCACGGTCACAATAGTGTAATCCCTGAATACCCAATGTGTCTTGATCAACTGCTATCATCTCTTTATTCATAATGATGTTGCGTGTCGCCTCAGTCATGGAACGCAGGTCGTTACCCAGAATGAGTGGACTTGCCATCATACACCACATGGTGAAATGAGCACGGTCCTCATTCTCCGTCATACCATTACCCACTTCCAGCATGTCAGGATCGTTCCAGTGTCCCTTGCCGGCATACTGGCGAAGGGAGTCGTTGAACTGGATGCACTGCATCACTCCAAATTGTGTGTAGCCAGCCTCAAAGACACGCAGTGAGTCAAGGTCACACCAGATGTCAGGTGTTGTGCGCCAAGAGTGTCCTACCTCCTTTGCCCATTTCCAAGGATGACTGTTTCCCCATTCACACATACTGAGGAATATGGGACGACCAGAAGCACGAAGGGCATCGCTGATTAACTGATAGGCTCCTTGAGGATTCACATTGGTGGTGTTGCACCAGTCGTATTTCAGATAATCTACTCCCCAGCGGGCGTATTGTATGGCATCTTGGTATTCATGACCCAGTGAACCTGGCATACCACCGCATGTTTCTGTTCCTGCATCACTATAAATACCCAATTTCAGCCCCTTAGAGTGTACATAATCGGCAACAGCCTTCATGCCATGAGGGAATTTCACTGGGTCTGCCTGGATGAAACCATCGGCATCACGTTTTCCGTGCCAGCAGTCATCAATATTAATATAGGTGTAGCCAGCATCACGCAGACCGCTTTCCACCATGGCATCAGCAATACCTTTGATGACATCTTCAGAGATATTTCCCTGAAACTTGTTCCATGTACTCCATCCCATCTGAGGGGTGTCTGCTAAATGTTCCCATTTCTGTGCCTTTCCTGGCATGACCATGAGGGCGAGGATAGCACCCATCATCATTGCTTGTTTTAGATTCTTCATATTTGACGTGTTAATGTTTTTGCTGCAAAGATAATTCTAAAAAATGAAAGATGCAATAGCATGATGCTGTTATGATACATTTTTGCAACATTTGTGACATATACTCGTGTGTATTTTGATGATGTAATTCGGAAAAAAGCACTATCTTTGCATCTGAAATAAGAACCTAAGACTTATGCGGAAATATTATGCGTTTATCATCTTATTTGTAAGTGTTCTGTCCATTCATGCACAGAAGCACTTGCAATTCCATCATATAAACACAAATGACGATTTCTTAGGCTAACTTTATTCTAAAGCCTGGTGCTCACCGCTTTTTTCTTCAAAAAAGTTTGGCTGTTTCAGATTAAAGCAGTACCTTTGTAGCACGAGAACTCGCCAAGCCTCTTTACAATGCTTAAATCGGCGGGTCGTTTTGTTTTATTATGGCACAGATAGACGAATTTTTCTTTGACACGAACCGCGTGGAGGGCATTACCGATTCTGACTATCAGAATGCACGCCCTTATGTAGAAGCCGCACAGGCTTTTGCGCAAACAACTTATCAGAGTATCTACATCATCGACTAC
>CAJONQ010000039.1 GCA_905235835.1 uncultured Prevotella sp. | reverse complement strand
ATGATATGGCAAAATATAGTCAGGGAAAATTCTTAAACTCACTTTTCCCATTGAATCCTTTGGAGTTTATTAAATTATTCGTATCTTTGCCCATGTAAAGATGCAAATTAAAACGGCAACATTTCTGGCAATAAGAAAGAAATACTACATGTGATTTTAAAAATCGCGAAAAATCTGCAAATCTGCAAATAATCCGTGTAAGTAGCTGAATATATGACGGTTGCGAATTTGCAGATTCTATGGCAGATTTGCAGATTTTGTTGAAAAACGGCAGATTCCATGTACAAACAGCCATTTTTGGGCTCATTACTCCGATGCTTACTTCACAATCTGCAACCCGGCAGTATGGATGTCACCAGAGCCACGGGTGGTCTGGTTGAGTTGCTTGATAGTACCAGTGAGAGTGATGTCACCAGAGCCGACCAAGCGGCAAGAGACGGTACCACAATTCTGATTAGCCACCTTGATATCGCCAGAGCCTTTCAGTTCCAGTTTCGTGTCCTTTGCATTGAGTTGACTGATCTTCACATCACCAGAGCCTACCAGTTCCACGTTGGAATACTGGGTGACGACCTTCTTGATGTCCACATCACCAGAGCCCACTAATGACACTTTGATGCGGTCGCAGATGACATCATAGAAATCGATGTCACCAGAGCCTTTTAAGTTGATGTCCAGGTTATCGGTATCGACATGAGACTTACTCTCAAAGTCACCAGAGCCTTGCACCTCGACACCAATCAGGTCGGGAGAGGTGACGTAGACGGTCACGTCATTATCCTTTAAACTACTGAAACTGAACATCTTACCAGACTTCACGCTGACAATCAATGTCTTGTTCTCCACACGAGTCTGTACATTCTTGATGATACTCTTCGGAGCCTTCACACGAACAGACCATGTCTTACCCTGGGTGTACTTGATGTCAGGAGACCCTTGCAAACGGATACGCTCAAAACCTGTCAGTTTACGACCCTCCTCAGCTTTATCCGAACCACGGAAGGCATAGACACTGGTACTTACAGCCACTGCGAGTACTGCTACAAAAATCCAAAATAACTTTCTCATATTCTTTCCTGTTTAATAGTTTCTGTCTGTTAGACGGAAAAGATGCAGGAAAAGTTGCAGCAAATGACAAAAAAACTCAAAATGTGAAATGGACAGTCATACGGACACCATTCTTATGCGCCGACGGCAGGTCGTTATAGTTCAAGCGACGGACATACTCCACATGAAAGAATCGGAAGATATTATGAATGCCCACAGAGACCTCCCAATAGGGACGTTTCGGATCCATCACATGAGAGCCCTCAGGGAATACCATCAACTGAGGACTGCCGTCATTCTGTGCCAAGAACGGGTTATTCTTGTCAGAGAGACCACCCCACAACATCTTCACCCCGATATACTCACGCCATTTCAGCCTCTTCAGCAAGGGGATGCGGTTGAACAACTTACCATTCAGGTCCCATGCGACGATGGCAGAGAGGAAACGGTCGTTGAGGAACTCCATGTTGTCGACAAGGCTATACGTATTTTTATAGAGGATATACGAGAGGTTAGCCTCCGGCATACATAACATAGGGAAAGGCACTTTCGACCACTGTACCCCACCCTTGACATAGACATCCACCTTTCCCCAGCTGCTCAGCCAGACACGCTGCATGACACTCAACTCACTATACTGGTAGTCATACTCACCCCCCAAGAAGCCCTTGATACCCATGGTATGTCCCAAGGTGATGATAGGTGCCTCACGATTCACCTTCCGACGACGCTGTTTGGTGTTGATATAGAGTGCGCCAGGACAGTATTCAATCTCAGCATGCAACTCGGTCGTGCGGATCTTGCTGGAAGGACGAGGAGCGGTATGATCCCATGCGGCATAGTCGGAAAGAGGTGTGAAATAAAGATCACCACACGCCTCGTTCGACTCTGTCTTCAGACTGACCGTCGTCTTCAGTCCTATCTCCTCCTCACGGGTGAAAGTCAACTCCTGGCGGTTGTAGAACATCATCGCCCTCACATCGCTCCATTTGAAGGCAGTGAAGACATTATCCTTGTCCGTCGTCAGGAACTTATCCGACGGAGAGCAGACATCATAGGTTGACGAGAAGGTAAGGGTACGCTGCGGGAACTCCTGAGGCAGATATTCCTTCTCGTTGAACGAGTAAGTCACCTCTCCCTTATAGTAATTCTTATTCGACTTCCATCCTCGTGCCACATATCCTTTGAAGAACCAGTGCTTGTTGAGGTTTGCCGTGGTCTGCGCACTCAGACGGGTACGCAGTCCGTCGATATAGTTAGTAGAGATAATGGTATTGATAGGACCGATATCCACCTTCGAGGGATTACCCGTCTCCACATAATTCTCCACCAACGCTTTCAATCCCAGCATGATATACTTAAAGCCCTTCATCTTCTCGAAGCCCTTGACGAAGTCCTCCATCGACACCTCACTCCTCGTCAGGTCCACCTGTCGGTATTGCGCCCAGAAGAGGTCACTATGCGACATCGCGTCAGGCTCCCTCACATCCCGTTTACCCTTAAACACTTGGTCGGGCAAGGCATCGAAGGCATAGTCGGTCAAGCGGGTATTCCTCACCACGATAGCTTTCTGCAGGAAACTCAATATCTCTATCTCCACCACCATGTCATCGGCAGTCAGCACCCACTCCCCTGTCGGCAACTGCGTAAACTGCTGGACGACACGCATGTTCTCCACGAAATTCGCCCCACTCTGTCGGGGTATCGAGATATCACAACGCTTCACCTGGTAGCTGGAGTCCTTGAGAATATATATATCCCCTCGGAAACCGAAGTCCTGCAGGTTGTTTGGTAGGAAATGCAGGTGGATACAACTGTCACGCTCAATCTGCAAGGTATCCTCAATATAGAAACGGTAGAAGCTGATGGCACCCCTGCCGATGGGTGACGTGAAGGGTCGCTGCAGGAGACGCACCTGGTCGTCATAGATATTCACATCCGTAAAGATGTCCTTCAGCATGGTATTCATGATATCACCCGTCTGGAACAAATCACCGATACCCGTCGAGTTCTGACCTACAATAATATTCTTCTCATCATGCGGATGACGACGATACAGTTTCTTGGTGACCGTCTCATCGACAGAGATCGGCAGGATAAGTTTATTGTTATAAGGACAGGGCTCTATCTGGTCTACTATCCATTTCTTCTTGCGGAAGATGGAGTTCTGCAACTTCTCTGGTGTGATATCATTACCCGCAAATGTCAGCTTCTGGTATTTGTTATACTGGTAATAGTCCTTATTGGCAAGATTAGTGAGTCGCTTATGCTCTATCACCTTACGCATCAGCTCCACGGCAGGGTTGTTCTTACGACTATACCGCTGACGCTTCGACCTCACCGTCACATTCTGCAACACCTTCGTGTCGGGCTGCAACTGGACATCAATCTTAACAGAGGTACGGTCGTCTATATATATCGTCTGGGGCACATAGCCCACCGCACTGAATGTCAAAGCCCACCCGGCGATCTTCTGTATGACATACCGTCCGTCAATACCGGAGGCGACGGCAATCTTATGTCCCTTATACGACACCGTCACGGAAGGAATCGACATCTTGGTCTCCGCATCAGTAATCACCCCAGACAACAACTGCGCCTGGACCGACTGACACAATAAGGAAAAGAGGAGTAATATATATAACCTAAAAGTACGCATGATGATTAAAGAGGGATCTCCACCCAGAAGGTTGACCCTTGTTCATAAACAGACTCTACCCCGACAGTACCGCCTAAAATGCCAGCAAGACTACGGCATATACTCAGTCCGAGTCCTGTTCCTGCCACGAAATCATCCACTTTCACGAAACGCTCAAAGAGATGCTCATTACACTTGTCGGCAGGAATACCCTTTCCAGTATCACGAACCCATATCCTCATACCTGACGGTTGCTTATCGTAGCCAAGGGTAATAGTACCAGAGGAGGTGAACTTCACGGCATTATTCATATATTGGTTCAAGATTTCTTTCAGACGGTCACGGTCCGTTGGTACCACTGCCGTTTCAGCAGACTCGTCCAGACTGACACTGATGCCCTTGTCCATGGCTACTGTCAGATATTTATCAGCAAGTTCATGAAGCAGAGGTAACAACTCCACAGGCTCCTTGATGATATTCGCATTGTTGCCGGCTTCCAATTTCGAGATATTCATCATATCATCGAACAGACGAAGCAAGTGGGCATTATTCTGTTTGATTAACTTGATCAGCTCGTTACGCTCCTCCTCACTTTGCGCCATCGGCAGGACATCACTGAAACCAACAATGGCATTTAAAGGAGTACGTACCTCATGGGAGATATTTGCCAAGAAAGCCGACTTCAACCGATCACTCTCCTCCGCATGGTTACGAGCCTCTATCAATGCCCGCTCTATCTCTTTCTGACCATCGATACGCATCGATGTTCCCACAATAGTCAGAGGAGAGCCGTCAAGAGCACGCTTGTCAACCGTTGCAAAAGTCTCCGCCCAGTAAAAAGGAGAGTTTAGAGATGCCTGTGCCCTATATTGTTGATGATAATCCTCATACCTTCCTTCCATCAGTCCGGTCAGAGCCTCTCTTACCCGCTCCCGGTCATCTTCATGAATATAGTCGAAAGTATTTTTCACGGGGACAGCTCCCTGCGATATATAAGAATTAGATCCCTCACGATAGTCACTCTCGTAAGAGACCGTACTCCCTGGAACATCTATTCGCCATGTAGACAGTTTCATTGCATTCAAGACCAGCTCGTACTCAATATTATGTCGCTTGATTTTTGCCAGTTGGACTAATTCCTTCCTTAACTGACGATACTGCTTCACCTGATAGAACAGGATAAAGAATAATGCAATGACAACTGGTATTCCTATTACCCACACCAGAATATCAATTCGCATCAGGGAACCAATATCAACCAAGAGTATATCTAAACCATTCATCACAATCAGGAAGTCTGTTCTCGTATTGGTGGCAAAATTACACAAAAGATTCATAATAATGAAAAAAAATGCGATTAATTTTGTATATAGCCCACTTTATTCGTATCTTTGCACCATATTTATAAGAGACATTATGACACAAGATTTCGAACTCATCGCTAAAACATTCATGGGACTTGAACCCGTTTTGGCGAAAGAACTGACGCAACTGGGCGCTGAGGATGTAGAGATAGGTCGCCGCATGGTTTCCTTTACTGGTAATAAGGAAATGATGTATCGTGCCAACCTCCAGTTGCATACGGCAATCCGTATCTTAAAACCCATCAAGCACTTCAAGGCACTTTCTGCTGATGATGTCTACGAAGGAGTAAAAGATGTCGACTGGACAAAGTATTTGGATTTGGACACCACCTTTGCCGTTGACTCTGTAGTATTCTCTGAAGAGTTCCGCCACTCCAAATTCGTAGCATATAAAGTCAAGGATGCTATTGTAGACCAGTTCCGCGAGAAGACCGGCAAGCGTCCGAACATCTCTGTCACGAACCCGGATATCCGTCTGAACATCCATATTGCGGAGGACAAATGCACATTGTCTTTGGATTCCAGCGGTGAGTCTCTCCATCGTCGTGGTTATCGACAAGAGTCGGTAGAGGCACCCTTGAACGAGGTGTTAGCCGCAGGCATGATCATGATGACGGGCTGGCAGGGTGAGACGGACTTCATCGACCCGATGTGCGGTAGCGGCACCTTACTGATAGAGGCGGCTCTTATTGCCCGTAACATGGCACCAGGACTGTTCCGCAAAGAGTTCGCTTTTGAGAAATGGAAAGACTTTGACCGTGACCTCTTTGATGCCATCTATAATGACGACTCGCAAGAACGGGAGTTCAACCATCATATTTACGGATATGACGTAGACATCAAGGCTGTCAACACAGCTCGTCTCAACGTACGTGCTGCCGGTTTTACCAATGATATCACTATCGAGGAACGTGACTTCAAGGATTTCACACAACCAAAGGAGAAAAGTATCATGGTCACCAACCCTCCGTATGGGGAACGTATCTCTACTCCTGATTTGCTGGGAACTTACAAGATGATTGGTGAGCGACTGAAGCACCAATTCACAGGAAACGATGCCTGGATATTAAGCTACAGAGAGGAGTGCTTTGACCAAATCGGTCTGAAGCCCTCTATCAAGATTCCTTTGTTTAACGGTAGTCTTGAATGTGAATTCCGCAAATATCAGATGTTTGACGGTAAGATGCGTGTCTTCCGTGAGGAGGGAGGAGCAGTAAAGACAGAGGAGGAGAAACGGCAGATGGCAGAGAAACGCCGTTTCAAGCAAAATCGCGAGTTCAAGAAGCGATTGGAGGAACAGGAGGAGAATGAGGAGGCGGATATCCGTTCCTTTAAGTTCCGTTCCTTGGAGGCTAGGAAGGCTAGGGGAACTAGGGGATCTAGGGAAACTAGGGAATCTAGGGATACTAGGGATACTAGGGATACTAGATATTCTAGGGAGGACAGAAAACCTTTCAAGAAAGGACGTGATTTCGGGAAAAAGAACAAACGATTTGACCATCATGATGAAGATTAAGCTGATTATCTTACTCGCTGTATCTACTCTATCTTACCTCCCCATGACAGCACAGGACAAACTCTTCACGTTGGAAGACCTTAATTACGGTGGTACTAATTTCCGTAACCTCCAACCAGAGAATAGGTGGCTGACATGGTGGGGTGACCAACTGATGTATCTGGATGCGGAAGAGGGAGGGACCATCGACTCCCAAGGAAACAAGAAAGCTATTTTTAAGCTGAAAGACTTAGGGAAAGAATGGCATTCCGCTTATTCCGCACAATATCCCTACCCTACCCAAAACGTTGTTTATCTAAAGAATGCCAAACAGCGTATCCTCTATGATTGGGTTAAGAAACAAATAGTATGGGCACAAGATTGTGAGGGAGAGGGAAATGCCGACTGGAATAAGGTTTCCAAGGCGGTTGCCTATACCAAGGACAACCAACTTTTCGTCCGTGATGCCGACAATAAAGAGTTTCAGCTGACGACAGACGGTAGCAGGGAGATTGTCTATGGACAAGCGGTTCATCGTAATGAGTTCGGTATTGAGAGTGGAACGTTCTGGAGTCCTGACGGTAAGCGTCTCGCTTTTTACCGCATGGACCAAAGTATGGTTACAGATTACCCACAGGTGGATATCGACCCAAGGATCGCCTCTTATGAGCCGGACAAATACCCGATGGCAGGAATGACCTCACACGTGGTGACCGTCGGTGTGTATGATTTAGACACTCAGAAGACGATCTACCTGAAAGCCGGCGACCCCACAGACCGCTATTTCACCAACATCGCTTGGAGTCCAGACGCAAAGACCATCTACCTGTTTGAGCTTAACCGTGACCAGAACGATTGCAGACTGGTGTCCTACGATGCTGAAACGGGAGAAAAGAAAGCCGAGCTTTATCGTGAGACGAGTGACAAATACGTGGAGCCCTTGCATCCTATCGTTTTCCTTCCATGGGATGATGACCTGTTCATCATGCAAAGTCAGAAGGACGGTTATAATCACCTTTATTTATATGATAAGGAAGGAAAACTACAAAGACAGCTCACCAAAGGCAACTTTGTCGTACAGGAGGTGATGGGGTTCAACGAGAAACAAAAGAGCATCATTATCGCCGCCAACAAATACCATCCCCTCCACCGTTGGCTATATAGCGTCAGCGTGAAAGATGGTAAGATGACAGCACTCGTTACTGCCGATGGCGTGCATCGTGGTGAGCTCTCTGCGTCTGGTAATTATCTCGTAGACAAATGGAGCAACCCCACCACTCCACGCAATATCGACCTCATTGAGGTAAAGTCCGCAAAGGCATCACGTCTGCTGACTGCTGAGGACCCTTGGAAGGATTATCAGCAACCTATCTTCGAATGTGGGACTATCAAAGCAGCTGACGGTGTTACCGACCTTTACTATCGCATGGTAAAACCACATGACTTCAATCCTACCAAGAAATACCCGACAGTCATCTATGTCTATGGTGGACCGCATGCCCATAACGTGGAGGCAGCATGGCATTGGTATAGTCGTTCCTGGGAGACCTACATGGCACAGAAAGGTTATGTGTTGTTTATTCTCGACAACAGAGGCAGTGAGCACCGTGGACGCGACTTCGAGCAAGCCACCTTCCGTCAACTCGGACAGATCGAGATGCAAGACCAGATGAAAGGGGTGGATTACTTACGTACCCTCCCTTATGTGGATATGGACAGACTGGGCGTACACGGCTGGTCGTTCGGCGGTTTTATGACCATCACCCTCATGACCAACTATCCTGATGTCTTCAAGGTAGGAGTGGCTGGCGGACCCGTCATCGACTGGAAATGGTATGAGGTGATGTATGGTGAGCGTTACATGGACACCCCCGAGACCAATCCTGAGGGTTATGAGAAGACCAGTCTGCTCTCCAAGGCAAAGAACCTGAAAGGAAAACTCCAAATCATCACCGGATATAATGACAACACCGTTGTCCCACAACATTGTCTGTCATTCCTGAAAGCATGTATCGAGGCTGGCACTCAACCCGACTTCTTCGTCTATCCCGGTGAGCCGCATAACATGCGAGGACATGCCAGTGTCCATCTGCACGAACGTATTACCCAATATTTTGAAGACTACTTGAAATGAACCACAAAGAAGAACAAATCCTCGTCCGTATCACAGGGCAAGACCGTCCAGGACTGACGGCAAGTGTGATGGGTATTCTGGCAAAGTATGACGCCCAGATATTAGACATCGGTCAGGCAGACATCCACTCTACCCTCTCGCTGGGTATCCTCATCCGCATGGATGAGATGAACTCGGGACTTGCCATGAAAGAACTGTTGTTCAAGGCTACTGAGTTAGGAGTGAATATCGGATTCTCCCCTATCAGTGATGACGAGTATGAGGACTGGGTAGGTCATCAGGGTAAGAACCGCTATATCCTCATGGTCATGGGACGACAGTTGGAGGCACGACAGATCGAGGCTGCCACCAGTATTATCGCTGACCAAGGTCTGAATATCGACTCTATCCTGCGACTGACAGGACGTAAGAGTATCAAGCAGCTGGACAAGCATACCCGTGCCTGTATTCAGTTCTCGCTACGTGGTGAGCCGACAAACCGACAGGAGATGCAGTCGAAACTCATGAAACTGTCTTCCGAGATGGGAATCGATTTCTCGTTCCAGCGAGACGACATGTTCCGACGCATGCGTCGTCTGATTTGTTTCGATATGGACTCGACCCTCATCCAGACAGAGTGTATTGACGAACTTGCTGAGCGTAATGGTGTCGGTGCTGAGGTTCGAGCTATCACAGAGAGTGCCATGCGCGGTGAGATTGACTTCAAAGAGAGCTTCACACGCAGAGTCTCCTTACTAAAAGGGTTAGATGTCAGTGTCATGCAAGATATTGCGGAACATCTGCCTATCACGGAAGGTGTCGACCGTCTGATGAGCATCCTCAAGACATGTGGATATAAGATTGCCATTCTTAGTGGTGGATTCACCTATTTCGGTGAGTATCTGCAACGTAAATACGGTATTGACTATGTCTATGCCAATGAACTGGAGATTGGTGAGGACGGAAAACTGACGGGTCGTTATGTCGGTGAGATCGTTGACGGACATCGGAAGGCTGAGCTATTAAAACTCATCGCCCAAGTGGAGAAAGTCAACCTCGCCCAGACGATTGCGGTAGGCGATGGAGCCAACGACCTGCCTATGATTAGTGAGGCAGGACTGGGTATCGCTTTCCATGCGAAGCCCCGTGTAGTAGCCAACGCAGAACAGAGTATCAATACGATAGGACTGGATGGCGTACTTTACTTCCTCGGTTTTAAGGATTCTTATTTAGGTGAACAAGGGAAATTATAAATCAATCAATATGAAAATACTATTGTTAGGCAGTGGCGGACGTGAGCATGCACTAGCCTGGAAGATTGCTCAGAGTGAGAAATGCGAGAAACTGTATATTGCCCCAGGCAATGCGGGAACAAGCAATTGTGGTGAGAACGTAGCGATGAAAGCGGATGACTTTGAAGCCATTAAACAGTTCTGTGTCGACAAGCAGATCAATATGGTGGTGGTCGGACCCGAGGACCCATTGGTGAAGGGTATTTATGACAACCTGAAAGCCGACGAGCGTACAAAGAACATTCCCGTCATTGGTCCATCCAAACAAGGTGCAGTATTGGAAGGGTCGAAAGACTTCGCCAAGGCTTTCATGCAGCGTCACCAGATTCCCACGGCACGCTACCAGACCTTCGACGGTGAGCACCTGGAGGAAGGACTGAGATTTCTGGAGACCCTTGAGGCTCCATACGTCCTGAAGGCAGACGGTCTGTGCGCCGGCAAGGGCGTGTTGATTCTCCCTACCCTTGAGGAAGCCAAGAAGGAACTCAAGGAAATGCTGGGCGGTATGTTTGGAAACGCGTCAAGCCGCGTAGTCATTGAGGAATTTCTGAGTGGCATCGAGTGTTCTGTCTTCGTCCTGACAGATGGTGATCACTATAAGATTCTGCCAGAGGCAAAGGACTATAAGCGAATCGGGGAGCACGACACTGGTCTGAACACAGGTGGTATGGGCTCTGTAACCCCTGTCCCTTTTGCTACAAAAGAATGGATGCGGAAAGTGGAGGACAGGATTATCCGTCCTACTGTGGAGGGATTGAAAGCAGAGGGTATCCTGTATAAAGGCTTTATCTTCTTTGGTCTCATTAACGTGAAGGGTGAACCGATGGTCATTGAGTATAACTGTCGTATGGGCGACCCCGAGACGGAGAGTGTCATGCTACGTCTGAAAAGTGATATCGTAGACTTATTTGAAGGTGTAGCCGAAGGCAATCTCGACCAACGTTCTATCGAGTTTGACGAGCGTGCCGCTGTGTGCGTCATGCTGGTCAGCGGCGGTTATCCCCAAGAATACAAGAAGGGCTACCCTATCAATGGCATCGAGGATATCCAAGGCAGTATCGTCTTCCATAGCGGTACGGCTCTCAAAGACGGACAGGTTGTAACGAACGGTGGACGTGTGATCGCTGTATCTTCATACGGTAAGGACAAAGCGGAAGCATTACAGAAATCATTCGAGGAGGCACAAAAGATTCAGTTTACAGACAAGTACTTCCGTCGTGATATTGGCGCAGACCTATAATCATACATGAAGCAGCTGCAAAATAAGATATCAGAGAGCAGACTGACATTACCCATCACCTTTGTTCTGGCAACAGGGGTATGGGTACTTGCAGGGTTATTTCAGGAGCAATGGTGGATACAGCTCGGTTGTTTCGCCCTCTCCGCATTCCTGATGGTTGAGTTAAACAACAATAACGCTCTTATCAGAATCCGTTCCCGTATGGTATCCTGCTCTTTCATCATGCTCACCTGTGCAGCCTGTTTCCTGTTTTCCTCCCTGAGGGAATCTATTGCCGAGCTATTTGTCATTGCGGCATACGTGGTACTATTTACCACCTATCAGGACAAAGACTCTCCCGGACTGACCTTCTACGGATTCTTACTCCTTGGCTTAGCGTGCATATCGTATATTCATCTTATCATACTAATCCCCATCTTGTGGGGATTGATGCTCACGAACCTGCAATCACTCTCATGGCGCACTTTCCTCGCATCGTTGATCGGTATCCTTACCCCTTACTGGCTCCTTTTATGCTGGGAGGTCTACCAAGACGACTATACCCTACTGACGCCCCATGTCACAGCCCTTGGGGATATCCATATACCTTTTCAGTTCTCGGTTCTAAGTCCCCATCTGTCCATCACATTTGTCTATATTGCCATTCTCGCTATTCTCGGAATATTACATTTTTGGCAAACCAGCTATCAGGATAAATTCCGTATTCGCCAACTATATGGATTCTTCATCAGGATGGACCTTGCTCTGTTCCTGCTGTTCTGTCTGCAGCCTCAACATGGCACGATCTTGCTTCGTCTGGTCATCATCAACACAGCGCCGCTTATAGCCCATTTCACAGCATTGACACAGGAGCGAGTCACCAATATCATATTCTGCGTCATCCTGATGTCCGTCATTCTTTTAACAGCCTATAACCTATGGATGTAATCATATCCCTTCTAATCAGTTACGGCTACTGGGGTATGCTGATAACGGCGTTTGTCGCAGGCTCCTTCTTTCCTTTCTCCAGTGAAGCAGTGATGATGGGGCTATTAGCGGCGGGACTGGACCCATGGGGACTGATTATCTATGGCACGATCGGAAATGTGGCTGGGGGGATGTTCAACTATACCGTCGGGCGCATGGGTAAACTGGAATGGATAGAGAAATACCTTCATGTGAGTAAGGAGAAGCTCGACCAGGCTACTCGTTTTATGGGCGGACATGGCGCATGGATGGGGTTCTTCGCCTTTATACCTATCTTAGGCAGTGCCATCACCATCGTCTTAGGACTGATGCGCTCCAACATCCCCATTTCGATTACGAGTATGGCAATGGGCAAGTTTCTACGTTATGTCCTCTTGATTTATGGGGCACAACTCTTCATATAGGTAGTTAAAAATACTGAAACATTCCTTGCTTAGAGGGATTTGTATTAACTTTGCAGGTTGGAATTAAACGACACGATTAAATAATGAAACAATTTAGACTGGTAGACAATGTCCTTGGATGGGTCTGTTTTCTGATAGCCGCCTTTGTATATTGTTCCACGATTGAGCCGACAGCGTCCTTCTGGGACTGTCCAGAATTCATCTCAACAGGTTATAAACTGGAAATCGGACACCCGCCCGGTGCTCCTTTCTTCATGCTGACAGCCAATCTCTTCTCACAGTTTACAAGCGACCCCTCACAGGTAGCTCGAATGGTGAATATGATGAGTGCATTGCTTTCCGCTGCTACTATCTTGTTCCTATTCTGGACGATCTCACACCTGGTACGTCGTTTGCTGATGAAGGATTGGAGTGAGTTAACCCTGTGGAAGATGATTGCCATCGAAGGCTCTGCGATGGTAGGAGCGTTGATATACACTTTCAGCGACACGTTCTGGTTCTCGGCTGTCGAGGGTGAGGTATATGCCTATTCCTCTGCCTTTACCGCAGTGGTGTTCTGGCTGATACTGAAATGGGAGGACCACGCCGACGAGCCGCATAGCGACCGATGGCTGATTCTGATTATGTATATGACGGGACTGAGCATCGGTGTCCACCTGCTTAACCTGCTCTGTCTGCCCGCCATCGTATTGGTTTATTACTATCGCAAGTTCCCACAGAGCCTGCCTCGCAAAGACCTTTACGGTTCTTTGATTGCCTTAGGTATCTCTATAACCATTCTTGCTGCCGTACTATATGGTGTCGTTCCCGGCATCGTACAGGTAGGCGGATGGTTTGAATTGCTATTTGTCAATGTCCTTGGCTGTCCCTTCAACACGGGTGAGATTATCTATATCTTCCTGTTGATAGCCATTATCATTTGGGCAATCTACGAGACGCATCGGGATGTCAGTGTGAAGAAACAGAACATCGCATTCCTCCTGTCTGTCGCCATGCTGGGTATTCCTTTCTATGGACATGGCTGGTCGGCAGTGGTAATCGGCATTGTCGTACTGATTGCCCTGTGGTTTGTACTGCAATACCGCCAGCAGAAAGAGCTATTGGTGACTGCACGTATCAAGAACACCTCCCTGCTGTGTATGCTGATGCTGATGATCGGTTACAGCAGTTACGCGTTAATCGTCATCCGCTCTTCTGCCAATCCGCCGATGGATCAGAACTCGCCAGAGGACATCTTTACCCTTGGCGAGTATCTTGGACGTGAGCAATACGGACAGCGTCCCTTGTTCTATGGACAGGCTTATACCTCACAGGTTGCCTTGGAGAAAGACGGCGAGTACTGTCGCCCTGTGATGAAGAAAGGGGCTCCCGTATGGCAACGGAAGGAGAAGGCTTCTCCTGACGAGAAAGACGAGTACTTTGTCGTTCGTAATAAGGATGAGTACCAGTATGCGCAGAACATGTTCTTCCCCCGTATGTACAGTTCGGCACACCGTGCAGCCTATGAGAGCTGGATGGGTGGCAGTGTCGACGGTCATGAGGAGATGTACGACCGCTGCGGTGAGATGATGAGCGTTAAAGTCCCAAGTCAGTTGGAGAATATCCGTTTCTTCCTCTCCTACCAGTGTAACTTCATGTACTGGCGTTATTTCATGTGGAACTTCGCCGGTCGCCAGAACGATATTCAGGGCAATGGTGAGTTAGAGCATGGCAACTGGCTCAGCGGCTTCGACTGGTTTGACAATCTGCGCTTAGGAGATCAGGACACGCTGCCTGACGAGTTGAAGAACAACAAGGGACATAACGTGTTCTACTGTCTGCCCCTATTGCTCGGGCTCATCGGACTGTTCTGGCAGTCATGGTACACTCGTAAGAACCGCATCGTCGTAAACGGGAAGGAACAGACAGAGGTTGAGCCAATTGGCATCCGTCAGTTCTGGGTGGTCTTCTTCCTGTTCTTCATGACTGGTCTTGCCATCGTCATCTATCTGAACCAGACACCGATGCAGCCCCGTGAGCGAGACTATGCCTATGCGGGCTCGTTCTATGCCTTTGCCATCTGGTGTGGCATGGGTGTCGCCGCCTTGATAGACCTGATACAGCGCAAACTGAAAATAAATCCTATCACTATAGGCACTATAGTCACTATAGTCACTATACTAGTCCCTATCCAGATGGCATCCCAGACATGGGACGACCACGACCGCAGCGGACGCTATACCTGTCGTGACTTCGGACAAAACTACTTGATGTCATTACAAGACGAGGGGAACCCGATCATCTTCACCAATGGCGACAACGACACCTTCCCACTGTGGTATAATCAGGATGTGGAGGGCGTGCGTACTGATGCCCGTGTCTGCAACCTCTCATACCTGCAGACTGACTGGTATATCGACCAGATGTGTCGCCCTGCCTATGATTCTCCTTCTGTGCCTATCTCATGGAGCCGTTTGGAGTACTGCTCCGGCACCAACGAGTACGTGGCAATAGACCCGGAGATGAAACAGGCTGTACTCGATTTCTATGAGCAAGACCCGGAGACGGCTAAGAAGCAGTTTGGCGAGGATCCCTTCGAGCTGAAGAACATCCTGAAATACTGGGTGCGCTCGAAGAATGCCGACCTCCACGTTATTCCTACCGATGTGATTTATATGACCATCGACAAGGAGGCTGTCCGCAAGAGTGGTATGATGATGGCAACGGATTCTATTCCTGACCGTATGACCATCTCGCTGAAAGGAAAGACGGCACTCTACAAAGGTGACTTGATGATTCTCGAGATGCTTGACCAGTGTAACTGGGAGCGACCTATCTATGTTGCCGTGTCTGTAGGTGACGAGAACTATATCAACCTGGGGGACAACACCATCACAGAGGGTCTCGCCTACCGTATCACACCTTTCACCACCAATGCGGAAGGAGCCAAGAACTTTGACACGAAGCGTACATACGATAACATCATGCATCGCTTTAAGTTCGGCGGTGCCAGCACGAAGGGTGTCTATCTGGACGAGACGGTCATGCGTATGTGCTATACCCATCGCCGTATCATGGCACGTCTTGCCATGCAACTCGTCAGCGAGGGTAATGACAAACAAGCCACTGAGGTCTTGAAGTATACGGAGAAAGTACTACCTGCTTACAACATACCTCATAACTACACCTCCGGCTCCCTCGACATGGCTCGTGCGTGGGCTGCGATGGGCAACCAGAAGGAGGCGATGAAACTCATTGACCAGTTATGGAAGAACTCCGCTCAGTATGTGACATGGTATTGCAACCTTGACAGCCAACAGTTCAACCTGTCGGAAGACAGTTGCTATATGCATATCTATATCCTCAACCAGCTCTTGCAGTTGGGAAGCAACATAGACGAGGCATGGGGCGACAAGAAAGAGGCAGTCCTCAACAGGATGCTGGACGCATTCCAGAGTAAGGGCGGCAGACTGGGTGCTGAAAATTAGATATTGTAACGATGTTTATCGAGCAACCGGCAATATGGTTGCGCTGGCTTTACCCCAGGGCAATATGGCGTATGGATCATCACGAGAAGGCAGTCTATCTGACCTTCGACGATGGTCCCATACCCGAAGCCACTCCGTTTATCCTCGATACACTCAAGCATTACGGCATCAAGGCAACCTTCTTCATGGTGGGTGATAACGTGCGTAAACACCCGGAGTTACACCAACGGGTGGTGGATGAGGGACACCGTATCGGTAACCATACCCATAACCATATCAGCGGCTTCCGCCATAGCATCCATGACTATAGCTATAACGTGGAGAAAGCCAATGCCTACCTACACACTGACTTAGTTCGTCCTCCTCATGGTTGGATGCGTTTCAGCCAGTATGCATGGCTGGGCAGGAAATTCCGTATTGTGATGTGGGACCTCGTCACCCGTGACTACTCCAAATGGTTGACTGCCGAGGATGTGCTCAACAATGTGAAACGCTATGCCCGTAACGGTAGCATCATCACTTTCCACGATTCCTTAAAGTCTATCGACAAGTTACACACGGCACTGCCCCAAGCCATTGAATGGCTGCAAGAGCAGGGCTATGCGTTTAAGGTCTTTGATTAGTCCGATGCCTGGGACCACAATGAGCGCTGTAGGCAACCAGTAGGTTCCAGTAAGGAAACCAGTGGTTTCCTTACTGGAACCCATCGGTTTCCTCCGTGGGAACCAGCCTTTTCCCCCATTCGGACTACCCTTTTCCTCCATTCGGACTACCCATTAGCCCCATCGTAGCATGGCAATAACCATATCCTAACGGGGTTGAAGGATAACACTAAAAAAGTACAACTTTATGCTGGATT
>CAJONQ010000038.1 GCA_905235835.1 uncultured Prevotella sp. | reverse complement strand
GTATTCGGATTTGCGGAGTATTACCTTGAATACCGTGCGCTTCATTGGAGTCTTCATAACTTGATAGATTTATAGAGTTTGTCGATTTCTGCTTTTGGAGCATAAACATAGTTACCTATCTGTCGGGTAGGGATGGAGAACTTTCGGATGTGAGCCCATACGGATGAATCATGAATTCTGAACTTTTTCGAGATTTCTCCGATGGTATAGCAATTCTCAGGTTCCATGTTATAGGTCTTTGGAATGGGTTTCTGCGCAGCCTTCCTTACCTTCTTTCTTCTTGGGTAACGCTGTTCAAGGTCTGCACGGTTCAACCTCAGTTGCTTCGTGCCAAGGTTTACGGCTGGGATCTTGCCCTTACGAATCTCACGATACAGAGTATCACGCTCTACGCAATAAACGGCAACGGCTTCCTGAACAGAAAGGAATTCTCTGATGTCAGGAATCTCCTTAGCCAACAGTTCATACTTTGCTTCTTTAGCCTCTCTGTCTTTCTTTCTCTTGTAGGCAACATCTGAGCATTGTTTTGAACAATACACAGAGTCGATGGTGCGTATCTGGAATACTGCACCACAGATGGGACATTTCCTGCGAATCTCGTATTTTGCCTGGGCCATACTATTATATATAATAAGGTGTGCTATTCGTTTGTTGAACATTGCCGACCAAAGTGTCGCGTGAACGTTTTGGTGCAAATTTACGATAAAAATCCGAAATCAGAGCCAAATATACAAAGTTTAACTAAAAGCAAAATCCCGCATAACTACTTGAGTTATACGGGATTTCTATAATTGCTTGTTATTTGCTTATCAAACTTACTTCACCTCCTCGAAGTCGGCATCCTGGATGTTCTCATCCTTTGGAGCCTCTTGCTGGGTGTTCTGCTGCTGTCCGTTATAGAATGGTCCCTGCTCCTGCTGAGGACCAGCCTGTGCACCCTGATACATCTGCTGTGAGGCAGTCTGCCATGCGTTGTTGAGGGCTGCGATAGCAGTGTCGATAGCAGCAATGTCACCAGCCTTATGGGCATCCTTTAACTGCTGGAGAGCCTGTTCGATAGCGGGTTTGTGCTGTGCGGGAATCTTGTCGCCAATCTCCTTCAACTGGTTCTCTGTCTGGAAGATCATTGAGTCAGCCTGGTTCATCTTGTCGACACGCTCACGCTCCTTCTTATCGTTCTCGGCGTTCTGCTCAGCCTCAGCCTTCATGCGGTTGATCTCATCCTGTGACAGACCAGACGAAGCCTCGATACGTATAGCCTGCTCCTTACCTGTTGCCTTATCCTTGGCACTCACCTTCAGGATACCGTTGGCATCGATATCGAAGGTTACCTCAATCTGAGGAATACCACGACGTGCAGGAGCGATACCTGTCAGGTTGAACTGACCGATTGACTTGTTCTGGGCAGCCATCGGGCGTTCACCCTGCAGCACGTGGATGGTCACCTCTGTCTGGTTATCTGCAGCGGTAGAGAACACCTCACTCTTCTTGCATGGAATGGTCGAGTTAGCCTCGATCAACTTGGTCATCACACCACCCATGGTCTCAATACCCAGCGTCAGAGGAGTAACGTCAAGCAGTACGATATCACCTACTCCACCCTCTTTGTTCAGGATAGCACCCTGGATAGAAGCACCAACGGCAACCACCTCGTCAGGGTTCACACCCTTTGAAGGCTCCTTACCGAAGTAGTTCTTCACAAGTTCCTGTACGGCAGGAATACGGCTTGAGCCACCAACGAGGATCACCTCGTCAATATCTGCAGTGCTCAGTTTAGCATCAGCGATAGCCTTCTGACAAGGAGCCAGACAAGCCTGGATCAGACCATGTGCGAGTTGCTCGAACTTGGCACGTGTCAAAGTCTTTACCAAGTGCTTAGGCACACCACCTACCGGCATGATATATGGCAGGTTGATCTCTGTAGAGGTAGAGCTTGACAACTCTATCTTAGCCTTCTCGGCAGCCTCCTTCAGACGCTGCATAGCCATTGGGTCAGCCTTCAGGTCAGCACCCTCGTCGTTCTTGAACTCCTGTACGAGCCAGTCGATGATGACCTGGTCGAAGTCATCACCACCCAGGTGCGTATCACCATTAGTAGAGAGTACCTCGAACACGCCACCACCAAACTCCAGGATAGAGATATCGAACGTACCACCACCGAGGTCGAAGACAGCAATCTTCATATCCTTGTTAGCCTTGTCGACACCATAAGCAAGAGCGGCTGCGGTAGGTTCGTTGACGATACGGCGTACATTCAGACCGGCGATCTGTCCAGCCTCCTTAGTAGCCTGACGCTGAGAGTCAGAGAAGTAAGCAGGAACGGTGATAACGGCATCCGTCACCTCCTGTCCGAGATAGTCCTCGGCAGTCTTCTTCATCTTCTGCAGTACCATTGCCGAGATCTCCTGTGGGGTGTACTTACGACCATCGATGTCCACACGAGGATAGCCACCCTCATTGACAACAGAATAAGGTACGCGAGAAATCTCTTTCTCTGTCTGCTGCCAGTTCTCACCCATGAAACGCTTGATAGAATAAACGGTCTTCTTCGGGTTGGTGATAGCCTGACGCTTTGCAGGGTCACCAATCTTACGCTCACCGTTCTCCACGAAACCTACGACAGAAGGAGTCGTACGCTTACCCTCGCTGTTAGCGATTACCACTGGCTCGTTACCCTCGAATACGGCAACGCAGCTGTTGGTTGTTCCTAAGTCAATACCAATAATTTTTCCCATAGTTGTATTATTTTTTATTTATTAATATGCAATTTTGTCACATACTTAATAGCAAAGCATGTGCCAAAAACAAAAAAAATGAAGAAAAATGACTGATTGTCACGTCATTTTGGCACAAGTATCAAAAATTATTTATATCTTTGCAGCATTATTACGTAATAACATCAATAGATATATCTATGAAGAAACTGATTATTCTGACGGGACTTGCCTTAGCGACGACGGTTGCCATGGCACAGAGTGCCGACTCCTACATCGTCAAGACAAAGGGAGTGAAGAAGACAGAGACTAAGGTCGTGAAGGAGAAAACCAATAGTGAGGAAGATCCCACTGGCACTGACTTTGTCAGCCAGAACTTCCGCTATTACAGTCTTTGCGACTGGCAAGACGGTATGAAGTTCATGGTACTACCGGAGAAGTACGACTTAGTGGTGAACACTTTCCGTGACGCAGGTACTGGTAAGGAAGTGCCCAGTGGTAAGTTACGTCGTAAGATCATGATTTACAACAATCACACTGTCGGGCAGAATGGTCGTGCCCGTATGAATTTTACCTGTCAGGATGACAACAGGAAATACTATTTCGAATTACCTAACGGAGAGTTCGAGGACTATTGCTACAGCAAGACGGGTGTTCCTACCCTCGCCTACTTAGGAGATGTGGATATTGCCCGTGAGAAGCTGATGAACCAGACGCTTCTGACCCGTGCCACCGACTACCGTGTGGATGTCGACTATGACAGTGACAGCTATAACGATGTCAAGGTGGAGAAGAACATGGAGGTGAAGGTGGTTGCTATTGGTGTAGGCACCCGCTCTTTCCCTGTGAAGATCATCGTTGCCGACAAGAAGGGTAATGAGTTCTACCAGAATGTCGCCATCAGTAAGACGAATAGTGGTATGCGTGATGACGAGTTTATCGTGGACAACGAGAAATTCACGTTCTATGGTTCTTTCGACCTGATGTCAGGAGAAGTCAAGGTGTCATCCGATTACGCCCAGTATATGGGTAAGACCGTCTACACCAAATACGCTACCAATATGACGACCAAGGGTGGTGGCAAGGACAACCGTGTCGTAAAGGTACCTAAGCTGACGGCATTCCGTATTGACGGTATGGCACCGGTCCATAACAGCAACTATGTCACATTGACACTGTCAGAGACAGAGACGGGACGTACCTACTCCAAAGATGTCACCTTCGTCAACGAGAGTGTCATCGGTGATATCGACGGACAGAAGGAAGACTATTTCGGCTACCTGTTCGGCTTCGGCGAGGGTAAGCTGAGGAATACCAACGCTGCTACCCGTACCATGATCCGTGAGGGACGTGTCGGCATGGGTATGACAGAGGAAGAGGTAGAGATGGCAGTCGGTGAGCCTGACAGTAAGGCAGACATCAACGACGGTCGTTATGAGTGGACCTACAAGCGTACCAAGTCATGGCTGATTGTTCAGTTCAGCAAGAGTGGTAAGGTGGTAGGTATCAGAACACCACGCAGAAATACTGCAACTACGACAAAGAAATAACCCCATCAAAAAGTGGAAGCCCATCAGGACTTCCACTTTTCTTTTTATCATTATCATTGTTCGGTCTATACCTTATCGGCAATAGCCTGCATGATCTTCGCCTCCAGTTCCTCACAGAGCTCGGGGTTATCCTTCAGCAACTGTTTCGTACCGTCACGTCCCTGTGCCAGCTTAGAGCCATCATAAGAGAACCACGAGCCACTCTTTTGGATGATACCATACTCCACACCGAGGTCGATGATCTCACCTATCTTCGAGATACCCTCACCGAAGGTTATCTCAAACTCTGCCTTGCGGAAGGGAGGAGCCACCTTGTTCTTCACCACTTTTACACGTACCTGGTTACCAATGACCTGGTCGCCATCCTTGATTGCCGTTACACGACGGATGTCCAGACGGACAGAGGCATAGAACTTCAAGGCGTTACCACCAGTCGTCGTCTCAGGATTACCGAACATCACCCCAATCTTCTCACGCAACTGGTTGATGAAGATACAAGTCGTATTCGTCTTGGCGATCGTTGCCGTGAGCTTACGCAGTGCCTGACTCATCAGACGGGCATGCAGTCCGACAGCAGAGTCCCCCATGTCACCCTCTATCTCCTTCTTCGGAGTCAGTGCGGCAACAGAGTCGACGACCAGAATATCTATCGCACTGGAGCGAATCAACTGGTCGGCAATCTCCAAAGCCTGCTCCCCATTATCCGGCTGTGAGATCCACAGGTTGTCGATATCCACCCCCAGTTTCTGAGCATAGAAGCGGTCGAAGGCATGCTCCGCATCGATGAAGGCAGCGATACCACCAGCCTTCTGAGCCTCAGCAATCGCATGAATGGCAAGGGTCGTCTTACCAGATGACTCCGGACCGTAAATCTCGATGATGCGTCCTTTAGGGTAACCACCCACACCCAGTGCGGCATTCAGTCCGATACTACCAGTGGGTATCACCTCCACATTCTCGATTTGCTCATCTCCCATTCTCATGATACTACCCTTGCCGAAGTCCTTCTCGATTTTCGACATGGCTGCCTGCAGGGCTTTCAGTTTCTCCTGCTGAGGGCTCATGGCTGTGCCCTCTTCCATTTCTTTTTTTGCCATAGTTGCGCTAATATTTTAGTTTTAATTAGAGTTCCAAGTCACCATCGTGTATCTCGTGCCAAGGCAATCCTTGCTTGTTAAGCTGCTCCATGAAAGGATCGGGGTCGAACTCCTCCACATTATGGACACCTGGTTTCTTCCAGATACCCTTGCAGAACATCATGGCACCGATCATTGCGGGGACACCTGTCGTATAGCTGACACCCTGCATACCAGTCTCCTCATAGGCGGCACGATGCGAGCAGTTATTATAGACATAATAGGTATGCTCCTTACCATCCTTCAGACCACGGATGCGACAACCGATAGAAGTCTCACCCTCGTAGTTCTCACCCAGATCCTGCGGATTAGGCAATACCGCCTTCAGGAACTGCAGGGGAACAATCTTCACCTTCGCCGTACCAGTACCATCGGCAAGGGGAGCCTCATACTCCACCTCGTCAATGCGGCTCATACCGATATTCTGGATCACCTCTAAGTGCTTCAGATACTGCTGTCCGAAGGTCATCCAGAAACGGGCACGCTTGATAGTCGGGTAGTTGATGACCAGCGACTCTATCTCCTCGTGGTGCAACAGATAACTGTCACGCGGTCCGATATTCGGATAGGTCAGGTCCTTGTGAATCTCCAGCGGTTCTGTCTCCACCCATTTACCGTCTTCCCAGTAAAGTCCCTTCTGGGTAATCTCACGGATATTGATCTCAGGGTTGAAATTGGTGGCGAAAGCCTTGTGATGGTCGCCAGCATTACAGTCGACGATATCCAGATATTGAATCTCATCGAAATGATGCTTGGCGGCATAGGCGGTATAGATACTCGTCACACCTGGGTCAAAGCCACAACCCAGAATCGCCGTCAGTCCTGCCTTCTCGAATTTCTCACGATAAGCCCACTGCCATGAATACTCGAAATGTGCCTCGTCCTTCGGCTCATAGTTTGCTGTGTCAAGATACGAGCAGCCACAGGCAAGACAAGCCTCCATAATCGTCAGGTCCTGATACGGCAGGGCGAGGTTGATCACCAGTTCTGGTTTGTAACTGTTGAACAAAGTCTTCAACTGCTCCACGTCATCCGCATCGACCTGTGCCGTCTGGATGGGCATGTCATAACCCTTCTTATGGATTGCCTCTACTATCGCGTCACACTTTACCTTGCGACGAGAGGCTATCATGAAATCAGTAAACACGTCAGCGTTCTGTGCTATCTTGAACGCTGCCACAGTGGCAACGCCACCAGCACCAATCATCAATACTCTTGCCATAGTTATTTTATTATTTGTTATTTCGAGTTTATAGTTAATTCATCTCCACGGATACCCAGTGCCGCCATCAGGGAATAACCCAGGATCTCCTGTCGGTAGTTACCTCCCTCCATCGGCTGCATACTGAACACCGTGATATGTTTATTGTCATCCGCATGACGGAGTCCTGCGCGTACCTTATTATATATATGGTCGGCATCTGGTATCACCATCACCCGTCGCACGTCCCCAATATTACAGATAATCTGCATGGAGTCGATAAACAGGTCCTCGGCGGTCACCATCTCCTCTACAGGGACACAACTGATAAGGAACTCACCCAGCGGACCACTGAATGCCTTACCGTCTAAGTCGGCAAATGCGGAGGGTTGGAAATTGTCCATCTGCTGTTTCTGATGAAGAAAGACGACCTGTATCTGCTGGATAGGTTCAGTAGGTGTGGTAGGGAATTTCAGTCCTCCATCTAACGCGACGCACTCCAGCCATTTCGCCATGTCAGCCTGGGGAATGGGTCTCCCCAGCATACGCTCGAAATTGACGATAAGGTCAAAGGCGACCTTGTCGACGTAGTCAGCATCGACAAGTATCACATTCTCTTTCCATTCCGTCTTATTCTGCACTTCCTCTGTCATAGCGTACAAAGTTAGTGCAAAATCAGCGAATCACCAAATAATTTGTTTGATTAAATGTTAAAGGGTTATTTCACCAGAACCTAAGCAGTGATGATGCGCCTCATCGTACAGCACACAGAACTGTCCTGGTGCCACACCATGGATGGGCGCATCGGAGCAAACCAGAAAGACCCCATCACCCTTTGCCTCCAACTTAGCATGATGGAACTCAGGGGTATGACGAATCTTAAAGGTGATGTCAGAGGGAAGGGGCTCTTTGCAGGTGGCAGGAATCAGACTATGGAAGTCCTTGAACAGAAACTCCTGCTTGTAGGCTGTCTGTGGGTCATAGCCTTTACTGACATACAGGATATTCTGCTGCATGTCTTTCTTCACCACGAACCACGGACCACCACCAAAGCCCAGTCCATGACGCTGTCCGATGGTATGGAACCACAAGCCCTTATGTTGTCCGATGCGTTTTCCCGTCTCCAGTTCCAACACATCACCGGGTTGCTCACCTAAGTAACGGCGGATATAGTCGTTGTAGTTGATCTTCCCTAAGAAACAGATGCCCTGGGAATCTTTACGCTTGGCATTCACCAGGTGCTCACGCTCGGCAATCTCTCGTACCTCCTCCTTCATCATGTGTCCGATGGGAAACAATGCCTTCTTGAGTTGCCAGTCATAGATCTGCGCCAGGAAGTCGGTCTGGTCTTTAACAGGGTCAGGACTGGTACAGAGCCAGACCCCCTCTGCCTCCCCCTGTTGAGGGGGAGTATCCGTAGTCTCCCCTAAACAGGGGAGGTTGGAGGGGTCCCTCTCCGTCTGGGCATAATGTCCTGTGGCAATGAGGTCGTAGTCATGTCCCCGTTTCTCGTCGAAAGCCCCGAACTTTATCAAGCGGTTGCACATCACGTCGGGATTGGGTGTCAGTCCTGCCTTCACCTTCTCCATCGTATATGCCGTCACCTGATCCCAGTATTCCTGATGACAGTCGACAACCTCCAACTTACAACCATACTTATGACTGACGGCTGTCGCCATCTCCAAGTCCTCCTCCGAGGAGCAGTCCCACTCCTCTTCCTCCTCAGGACCTATCTTAATATAGAAACAGTCAGGATGCAAGCCCTGTCGCACCAACTCATAGAGCACCACAGAGCTGTCAACGCCACCGGAAAGCAGGACGGCAATACGTTTATCTTTCAAATTCATGCTGCAAAATTAAGCATAAATCACGAATTATGTGTATCTTTGCACAGAATTATTTAAATACACAACAGAAAATGAAGAAAGTATTATTGATAGTATGTAGCCTGATGCTGGCACTTGGCATACAGGCACAAGACATGAAGGGACGTATTTATTACAATGGTAAAATGAGTGTGAGTCACCTGCTCGCTGATAAAAAGAATGAGACACCAGAACAGCGAAAGGAGCGTGAGACCGTGATGAACGACATCTTCACCATGACCGTTACTATTGAGTTTATCAACAGTCATGACATGAGAATGAAGATGAAGATCATGATGGACAAGGAACGTGCCAAGGAACTGGGTGTCAGCTGGGCGAATCGTAAGCTGTGGCAGGCGGACCTGGTGCTCAAGACGAAGTTCTATAACTACAAGTCACGCTATACCGCCCATGACGGTATCGTAAAGATAGAGGATAACGGGTCGCGCATGCAACTCAGTGATGACGGTGAGATACTGATGGTGGACGACAACGACATGAAAGCAAACCTAAAACGAATCAAATAACTATGGTAGAGCTAAAGAACGAGCAGTTGACCATCAAGGTCGCCGAGAAGGGAGCAGAGCTTCAGAGTATAAAAGACAGTGAGGGACGTGAGTATATGTGGCAGGCAGGTCCTGAGTGGTCTCGCCATTCCCCTATCCTGTTCCCTTTGGTATGTAGTGTCAATGACAATACCTATCGGGTGGACGGCAAGGAGTATCATCTGCCACGACATGGGTTTGCCCGTGACTGTGACTTCACCCTGATCTCACAAACACCAGAGAAGGTGACCTTCGCCCTGCACGAGTCCGAGGAGACACTGAAGGTATATCCCTACCACTTCAACCTCGCCATCACTTACCGGTTGGAGGGTAACAGGGTTCATGTCATCTGGCATGTGGAGAACACGGACACCCGTGAGATCCATTTCCAAATTGGGGGACATCCTGCCTTCAATATGCCCAGTGGAAAACTGGAGGGTATGATCAAACTCGACAACGAGGAGCCGATGGAGGCGTTGAAGAGCTATGCCGACGGCAGCCACGACATGGTGGAGGTTCCCTTGGAGGCTGATATGGGTATCATGGAGATCTCCAACAACTTCTTCCGTAATGACAGTGTGAAGATCCACAAGAGTCAGACCCACCGTGCCATGCTGATGGACACCAACGGAGAGCCTGCCGTGACGGTAGACTACAAGACCCCGGTCTGTGCGTTCTGGAGTCCTTACGACAAACAAGCGCCTTTCGTCTGCATCGAGCCATGGTATGGTATCGGTGACCCAAGGGGTTTCAAGGGTGAGTTCAAGGACAAGCCGTTGATGAACCACCTGCAGCCAGGTGCCTCCTTTATGTCGAAATATACCATCACTATCGGCTGATAAGACAGAGTAACGTTTTAAAGACATAGTAACAGAATAACATTTATTGATAGAGTAATAATTTAAAGACATAATAACAGAATAACAAAAAGGTTAGAAGTATGGTTCCACACCAATATATATCCGCCCTTATATGTTAATATGTTACTCTGTCTTTAAAAAGTTAATATGTCTTTAAAAAGTTAATATGTTACTATGTCTTTAAAAAGTTATTCTGTCTTTAAAAAGCTTCGCGATATTTATTCTCGTCTTTATCCTCCAGCATCGACAGATACGACTGGTAACGGCTCTGGGCGATATAATGGTCCTCCACCGCTTTCAGTACGGCACATCCCGGCTCATGGGTATGGGTACAGTCGGAGAAACGGCATTGCTTAGAGAACTCGAAGATCTCTTTGAAGTAACTGGTCAGTTCCTCCTTCTCCATATCAAACGTACCAAAGCCCTTGATACCCGGAGTGTCGATAAGCCAACCCTTTGGTTCATTGAACATTGAACATTGAACATCAAGGGGGATCATCTCTGAGAAGGTGGTGGTATGCATTCCCGTCTGGTGGGCATCACTGATATCCGCAGTACGCAGGTTTGCATTGGGGACCAATCGGTTGATGAGTGTCGACTTCCCCACCCCGCTATTACCACTCAACAAGGTCACCTTCCCTTCTAACAAGGGACGCAGCTCTTCCACACCATCTCCTTTCTCTGCCGAGATAGCATGACACTCATAGCCTACCGTCTCATAAAGGTTCATCATCATCTGCTGGTAACGCTGCTCGTCCTCGTTCAGTAAGTCTGTCTTGTTGAACAACAGGATGACAGAAACGCTATAAGCCTCCGCTGAGGCAAGGAAGCGGTCGATGAACGTCGTGGAGGTCTCTGGCTTCACCACCGTCACCACCAGCAGAGCCTGGTCGACATTAGCGGCAAGGATATGACTCTGCTTCGACAGGTTGATACTCTTGCGGATGATGTAATTACGACGGTCCTCTATCTCGGTGATCCAGACCCCCTCCTGACCTCCCCCTGTTGATGGGGAGGAAATTGTCACCCTGTCACCGACGGCAACAGGATTCGTGGAGCGTATTCCCTTGATGCGGAAATTACCCTTTATCTTACAATCGACAGTTGATCCATCGTCCGTCAGGACGGTGTACCAACTGCCGGTATTCTTAATGACTAAGCCTTTCAACTGTCAACTATCAACTCTCAACTATACAGTCATGATTTCCTTGTTTTTCGCCTCCATCAAGTCGTCGAGTTTCTTGATGAACTTGTCGTGAATCTTCTGCAGGTCGTTCTCGGCATCCTTCTCGTTATCCTCTGAGAGTCCGTCCTTGATCGCCTTCTTCAGCTTATCCTTGATGTCAGCACGTACGTTACGCACCTCCACCTTCGCCTTCTCGGCAATCTTGTTACACTGCTTCACCAAGTCACGACGACGCTCCTCGGTAGGCTGTGGGATACCCAGACGGATGATCTCACCGTTATTCTCTGGCGTGATACCCACGTCAGAGTCCATGATCGCTTTCTCAATGTCACGGATCTGCTTCCTGTCCCACGGCTTGATGGCGATGGTACGGGCATCCGGTGTTGAGATGTTAGCGACTTGGTTCAAGGGCACCTTAGAACCGTAGGACTCTACACGTACGCCATCGAGGATAGCGACGTTGGCACGACCGGCACGGATACGGTTCAGTTCCTCTTCCAGGAACATTGCCGCCATCTCCATGCGCTCCTCTGCCGAAGCTAATGTCTGTTTTACGTCTATCATATTTGATCTGTTTAATCGTTCTTCCGACAAAGATACGCATTAAATTCCAAACAAGCAAGAAACTCGCCTAAAAATTAATCAATTCTTTAATCCCACCTTGCTTTTTGTTTCACCACCTACCGCTTTTGTTTCAATCTCATTCGAATTTGTTACACGCTATTGCAAGTGTCAAAGTTAGTTCCTACTTTTGCCGACAGTTATTTTCGAATAATAATTAAAAACGAATGATATGAGAAAAGTAATTCTTACGCTGATGCTCGTTTGCGCAGCCATCACGAACGCTGCCGACAGCTTTGTTTCTTTTAAGAAAGGGGATGCAGGACTTGCCATCGCCCAGAACGGACAGGTCCTGAACATTGTTTATGACGCTAATGATGACGAGGGTATTCGCATCGCCATCAAGAACCTGCAAGCCGACATCAAGGCAGTGACGGGTGCAACCCCGACTCTCAACACTCAACTGTCAACTGTCAACTCTCCTTGTATCATCATCGGCAGTCTGAATTCCCAGTTTATCCAGTCACTGACGAAGAAAGGGAAAGTGGCAAAGAAGGAGCTACAGGGTAAGACAGAGAAATATCTCTTGCAGACTGTCACCAATCCTATGGAGGGAATGAAAGAGGCATTGGTCATTGCGGGCAGTGACAAACGAGGAACGATCTACGGTATCTACGAACTGTCACGCCAGATTGGTGTGTCACCCTGGTATTGGTTTGCCGACGTGCCTGTCACCCATCATGACAATATATATATTAAGAAAGGAGTCTACACTGACGGGGAGCCGAAGGTGGCTTACCGAGGTATCTTCATCAACGACGAATGGCCCTCTTTTGCGCTATGGGCTATTGAGCATTTCGGAGGTATCAACTCCAAGTGCTACGAGCACATCTTCGAACTTCTGCTACGCCTGAAGGCTAACTATATGTGGCCTGCTATGTGGAGCAGTGCTTTCTACGATGACGACCCGGAGAGCGGTGTCCTCGCCGATAAGATGGGCATCATCATGGGTACTTCCCATCATGAGCCGATGGCACTCGCCCAGCAGGACTGGAAGCGCCGTAAGGGACATGGTAAATGGAGCTTTGTCAACAACCATGACGAGATGATAGACTTCTGGCGTGGCGGTGTGGAGCGTGCCAAGAACTGGGAGACCATGTACACCGTCGGTATGCGTGGTGACGGTGACGAGGCGATGGAGGACAAGGCTTCCGTCGAACTGATGGAGCAGATTGTCAAGGAACAGCGTGAGCTGCTGGAGAAGGTCACTGGCAAGAAAGCCTCCGACATCCCACAGGTATGGGCTTTATATAAAGAGGTACAGGACTTCTACGAGCAAGGCATGAAGGTGCCCGATGATATCACCCTGCTGTTATGTGATGACAACTGGGGTAACATCCGTCGCGTCCCTGCGCTGAATGCTCCAAAGCGTAAAGGCGGTTTTGGCATGTACTACCATGTGGACTACGTGGGCGGTCCCCGTAACTCGAAGTGGATCAACGTCAGTCCTATTCCCCGTGTCTGGGAACAGATGAACCTTGCTTACCGCTATGGTGTCGATAAGATGTGGATCCTGAATGTGGGCGACCTGAAGCCGATGGAGTACCCCATCCAGTTCTTCCTGGATATGGCATGGAACCCCGACCAGTTCAATGCCCAGAACCTGTCGCAACACAGCGTGGAGTTCTGTCGTAGTATCTTCGGTGACCAGTATGCCGAGGAGGCGGCACGCCTGTTACGCACCTATGCTAAGTTCAACCGCCGTGTGACACCAGAATTGCTGAATATGCGAACCTATTCCGTTCACAACTACAATGAATGGGCTCGTGTGACAGGAGAGTACGACCAACTCGCCCTCGATGCCGATGCATTAGGCAGCAAACTGCCCCAGCAGATGCAGGACGCATGGTTCCAACTCTTAGGTTATCCCATCAAGGCGATGGCAAACCTCTATGATATGTATTACGCCCAGGCGATGAACCATCGTCTTGCCAAGCAAAACGACCCTATGGCAAATGGATGGGCAAAACGGGTAGAGGACTGTTTCAAGAAAGATGCCGCCTTCGCCGACCAGTATCATCAGATGAACGGTGGCAAGTGGAGCCACATGATGGACGAGCAGTATATCGGTTATAAGTCATGGAAGTCACCCGAGAAGAAGATCATGCCCGAGGTGAAACGAGTAGAGGGTAATGCACCTGCAGCCATCACCCTGCCGACACCTGCCTATATCACTTATAACACCCCGAAAGGCACACCGACATTCGTTGCCAAGGATGGTTATGTCAGCATCGAGCCTGAGCATTTCACTCGCAAGACGGATGGCAAGCAAGCTCAGTGGACGGTCATTCCCGAACTGGGACGCACCCTCTCGGCAATCACCACCCATCCTGTCACGGCATCGGTCGACGGCATGGCTGTGGAGTATGACATGGAGATTCCAGCCGACGCGACGGCTCGTGTATTGCTGCGCTTCGCCCCCACCCTCAACTTCAACGGCACGGGTCTGCGCTATGCTGTCAGCTTTGACGGCGGCGAGGAGCAGGTAATCAATATCAATGGCGAGTATAAAGGAGAGTCGGGCAACCAGTGGCAGCGTGAGCATGCCATCAACTGCCAGACCATCCACGCCCTGAAGGCTGGTAAGCATACCCTCCGCATCCGTCCGCTCGACAACGGACTGGTGCTCCAGAAGATTCTCGTTAACCTCGGTGGCTTGCATAAGTGCTATTTAGGTCCTGATGAGACGTTGAAGAAGTGAGAGGTAAGAGGTGAGAGGTGAGAGGTAAGACTATGAAAAGAAAAGTATGGATAATCCTTTGGGCACTGTTGCCTTTGTGTTTGATGGCACAGAATCCCTATCTCCCTTTGTGGGAACACCTGCCAGACGGGGAGCCTCGTGTCTTCGAGGATCCTGACCATGCAGGGAAATACCGTGTCTATATCATCGGCTCACACGATACGCATAACAGTAAATACTGTGGTATCGACGTACACATGTGGTCAGCTCCTGTCGAGGATCTCTGCCAGTGGCGTGACGAGGGTGCCGTCTTCACCTATCAGATAGATGGTCAATGGGACACGATGTACGCTCCTGACTTGGTGGAGGTCAAAGACAAGACGACGGGCAGGAAGACCTACTGGCTCTATCCGCACTCCCGAGGTGACGGACGTGTGGGGATGGTATGCCGTGGCGACCGTCCCACAGGACCCTTCACCCCTGTCAACCTGCAGAGCGACGGTCGCCAGTGTGTGGATGGCTCTCCTATCAATTTCGACCCTGCCGCCTTCATTGAGACGGTTACCGACCGCAACGACCCTGATTACCAGCGTGGCTACCGTGCTTATGCTTATTACGGGTTCAAAGGGTCGACAGGTTTTCAACTCGACCCCGACAATATGTATGGAGTGCGACCAGGTACTACCCAAGTCCATCCTTTTGTACCAGACGATTTTAAGTTCTTCGAGGCATCCAGTCTCCGACAGGTGGGTAATAAATATGTCTTTGTGTATTCTGGCTATAGTGGCAGTGAGTACGGACAGGGCGACAGCAACTCCACCCTGCGTTATGCCTATGCCGACAGTCCGATGGGTCCCTGGACACAAGGTGGTGTGCTGGTGGACTCCCGTGGTGTGGTGACCAGTGATGACGGTTCTCGTCTCATCACTACGAGCACTGGGCATAACACCCACGGCTCTCTGTTGGAGATCAACGGACAGTGGTATGTGTTCTACCACCGCTCCCCCCGTAATTTCGGCTATGCCCGTCAGGGGATGGTGGCTCCCGTCCGTGTGACGTGGGACGAGAAACCTGTAGCCCAAGGTGGTAAGGTGACCATTACGGGTGAGACGACCTACAAGGCTGCCGACGGCAATGAATACCGTGGCGCCGAGGTGACCAGCGAGGGCTTTCAACTCTTCGGTCTGCCACCCTATCGCTACTACTCGGCAGGCTATGCCTGCTATATGACTGACCAGAACTGGCTGCAGGATAATTTCGATGTATGGAACAACGGCATGGTACTCAAAGGCATCCCTCATGGTGGCGTCGTAGGTTTCAAATACTTCGGTTTTGGTGGACTGGCAAAAGACACTAAGGGCATCCGTGCCTTTCAAGGTACCAAGAAGGGTGACGGCACCATGCTCAACCTCTTCTTGTCACCCCGTACCTCAGAGGCTTTCCGCATCCATGTGAAAGTCGGTCAGCGGGAGGTAGCTGTCGTTGACATCCCTGCCCATTCTGAGCGTAAGGTGACGGCATGGCAGGTGGCACTACCACAGGTAGAGGGACTTCAAGGTAAGCATGCCCTCTATCTTGTTGCCGAGGGACAGGAAGGAAAGGCTCTTTACAACCTGTACGGCATCGGTTTCTCGAAGAAAGGTACATCCTGCGAGCAGCCAGTAGTGCCTACCGTGACGATAACGGTGGATGGCAAGAAACTGGTATTGCCGAGACAACCCATCTTCGCCAACAACCAGAACGGCATCACCAAGACGAACACCTATCAGTTGCGCACTACCCTCAACACCGACTCGCAGGTGAGAGTGACGGCAAGTGACCCCGATGTCACCATCAAGGTGAGTCCTGTCGTGGATGGAAAAGCCACTATCCGATGCGTCTATAAAGGACAGGAAAAGGTGTTTTTCATCAACTGACATCGATGACGAAACAAAAACAAGGTGTAAATGTAACAAAATCATAGATGGGAGATACAAAAGCGTGGACTCGTGAAACCGATTCAAAGCCCTGTCTCGCTGGAACTCCTTAACTTTGCACCAACAAAACGAAATGAAATATCAATAACACTTTAAAAACAAAAGATTATGAAAAAAATGATGATGATTTGCCTCTTGGCAATGTTTGCAGTGACAATGAACGCACAGACTCCTTGGAAGATCATCGACCTGGAGAATGTCAGTAAGCACGGTGGTAACTGTGACTGGGACGACGAGACACTGACTGCCACCTTCAAGGAGAAGTGGGACCGTTGGTTCGACCTGCCAGAGACAAGTGGTGACTTCACTGATCACACGAAGCTGACGATGGTTATCAAGAAGAGCACCTGTATGCTCAGTGTCAATATCCGCTACAAGGATGCCGACGGCAAGCAGCAACAGGTTACCGCCTCTACCTTCTATGGCTCGATGAACAAAACGATCGAAAAGGACAAGAAGGTTACTTGCGATTTGACCAACGTGAGGACATCCTGAAGAACGTCACCAGCATCCGTATCTCTATGGCGAAGGCTGTTGATGGCAACGAGGCACCTTGGGAGACCCAGTTCGGAGAGATTACCATTCAATAAGTTATAAGTTATAGTTTTTTTAGTTAGTTAACTTTGTCATTGGGCTTGCTCTTACGGGAGCAAGTCCCTTTAAACAAAAAACAAAAGATTATGAAGAAAATCATCGATAATAATCGCTTGCACAAGCAAGAATACACAACTCCTCAGATGGATGTTTACGAGATAACGTCGAATCAGGCACTTCTGGCTGGATCATTAAAATACACAACACCTACTGACTCTGAAGATGGTATTGAATTCGACTAAATAAAACATTAAGATTAACACAATAAAGATTTACTCAATATGAAAAAAATTATACTTCTTTTTGCAATGATGCTGGCTGTGGTTGGCGTGCAGGCTCAAAGTGTACATAAACTATATGCTGTGCCTATGTCGGTAGGTAATGGTAATATCTCATGGAACGAGAGTACAAATACATTTACTGTCTCTGGTGCAGGCAATAACACATATCAATTATTTGCTTTTCCTGCTGGAACTTTATCTAAATATAGTAAAATTCATATTACTATTTCCAACACAAATGACCGCGTACTATTTATGTATAAGGATGGTGATAATGAAGTGAATGTCAGTTGGAGTGGTTTTAGCTCTACAGGGTTGAAAGACAAACCCCTTTCTGAAATTTCAGGATTAAGCAGTGTTATAAACCAAATTACTTCTATCCGTATAGGAGGACCTGGAAGTGGTGGTACTGTCAGTGGAAACATTACATTAAATCCTGATGATACGTGGTTAGAGACAGAGTCGTGCGAAGCAATGGAGATAACAACAACCATTGATAGCTCAAGTGACAAAGACACTCCTTTCTCTTGGAGTGCTACAGGTACACTTTCATCTATTTTAAATCAACTCTCAGACAATACTAAGGCAACGAAATTTGGATATGATAACAATAACGATGCGGCACATGGTTGTTTTAACATAACCGGATATGACCGTATAAAGTTAGTATTGTCTTCCAACGACACTGGAAAGAATCAATATATCCGCTTGATGAGTAGCAGCGGCCAAGCAGGCGATGCATTAAGTTTTAATCTCCAGGAAAATGCAGTTACTTATGAAATATTAAGAGGTAGTCTATCTGCATGTTCCAGTGTAAAAGCTGGTGCTGGTGCTTCAAATAGTCAAAA
Source organism: uncultured Prevotella sp. (assembly GCA_905235835.1). Lineage (GTDB taxonomy): Bacteria > Bacteroidota > Bacteroidia > Bacteroidales > Bacteroidaceae > Prevotella. The sequence continues at coordinate 799 of CAJONQ010000038.1, read as the reverse complement.
TGTCAACTCTATAGCATTCAGCAAGTATTTTGGAACTGATGAAACAACAGAATTCAGCATTGCAGCCTCTTCAAGTTCAACCGTCGCTTACGACCGCACATTCACCTCAGGTCAGGCATCTACCATTTGTCTGCCTTTCAATTTGTCTTCTACCGAAGTTACAGCAACAGGTGGTAAGTTCTATGAATTTGAGAGTGCGACTTCAACTAGCCTGAAGTTCTCAGAAGTAAGCGAGACAACAGCTTATACCCCATATCTCTTCGTGGCAAGTACTAATACCACTCCTTTCAGTAGTCTTACTGACAAAGAGATTGTTGCATCTGAGGGTGCTAACACCACTGTTACCAAGAATGGATTCTCATTCATTGGCACACTGGCTAAGACCCCTATCACGTCAGGTGACTATGGCTTTAACGGTGGCGAACTGAAGAAAGCAGGAACAGGTGTTACCATCAAGGCTTTCCGTGGTTACTTCACAGGTGCATTCTCCGAATCTCGTTCAATTGACATTGATTTAGGTGATGGATCTGTCACAGGAATCTCTAAGATTCAGGCTGAGACCAGCAATGATACTCCTATCTACAACCTCAACGGTCAGCGTGTAGGTACAGACTATAAGGGTATCGTTATCCAGAACGGTAAAAAGGTAATAAAGAAATAAAAAAGCATATTAACAATGAAAAAGACGTATATGACTCCTGACATGGAGGTAGTGAAGATCAACGCACAGCAGCAGTTGCTGGCTGGATCAATCACACAGAGTATCGACAGTGCCGAAGAGATGCCCGGCGGTGCACTC
>CAJONQ010000037.1 GCA_905235835.1 uncultured Prevotella sp. | reverse complement strand
CAATATAGGGGACGATTCGCTTCATTCTGTATCTGGTTCGAGATTGTCGATATCAAGGATGCGTAGTTCTAAGGCACGAACCACCAGACGGGTGGCATTGACACTCTCACCGCCAGGGAACAATTTACGTACCAACTCATTCTGCCGCTTCTCCAGACTCTTCACACCAAATGGCATGCCACGCAGATTCGTAATCTGCTCCTTCGTATATCCTAAGGAGAGATGACGAAGGAAACGCTCATCATACTCGTCTATCTCATAGTTGATGAGAGCTTCCTGACGAGCCAGTTGCGAAGAGACCGCATACTTAAAGCGCTCCACTATCTTCTGGAGTATGGGCTCATTGAACACCAGCTGCTTTCCCTCCATCACCGCACGGACATCAGCACGGGTCAGTAGCTCCCCACTCTTCAGGATGATACCGTCAGCACCAGCATCCAGCACATCGACCCATAGTTTCTCATTCAGTATCTCACCAGTGAAGATAAGCACTTTCACTTGCGGGAACTGCTCTTTGGTATGACGACAGATCTCCACACCAACCGTAGTGGAGCCAGCCAGACCGAGGTCAAGCAGTACCAGGTCTGGCTGTTGCTTTTTAATGAGTCTCCAGTATTCCACTTCGTTGCCGGCTGTTCCGATGATCTCAGCCTCAGGAATCTCATGACGGACGATGCCCTCGGTGCCTTTGAGTTCGAGGGGCACATCCTCGACGATAATCAACTTAAAGTTTTCCATATCTTGGTAGTGTTACTTTTATTAATGTTGCTCCCTCTGTCACCTCTGCCCAGATGCCACAGCCACGACGGTTTGTCGCCTCGCCATGGTCACGTACAATCTGCCGGCAGAGAAGATAATGGATAGTATTCATTTGTGGGGTGAAGAGACTGGCAGCCTCCTCTTCTGTTATTTGCAGGTCGGGACGACGAATCATATAGAGCAGGTATTGCTGGTCTTTCACCTCCACCGTCACCTCCCCTTTCAGCAGCTCAAAGAGGTAACGCAGCATGTGCTCGTCACCTAACACCTCTTGGCCATAAAACACCACCTTCTTCAGATGCAGCTTCACCTGTTCCGTCTGGCGGATAGCCTGTTCGCTCAACAAACCATAGAGTTCTCTATAATAAGATGCCACCTCCAGCATTGATAGTGTGTCACCCTTATCAGCAAGCTGACGGATGCGGCTGGGATAATACATGGTCTCATGCTTGAGAGTCGACAGACAGTTGTCAAGGACCGCATTCGATACATGCAGCTTACTGTCTTCCAGTTCCACTCTGCGTAACTCATCATCAGCCATCTCCAGATTAGTCTGCTGCATCCGTTCCTTACGGAATCTGTTATAAAGGCGATGACGGTAGTAAAGCATATAATATGCAGGGACTATCAGCAAGAGGATGATGATAAGCAGGATGTTTGCGATACGCTTGTTAGACTGAGACTGCTGCATCATACGGCAATAGTCCGCAAGGGTGCTGTCCGCGGATAGCTCCTTGAAGAGCTGGGTGTACACCTTATTATTATAAGCATATAACTCCCACTCATGGAGGGCAAGGGCAGCAACGGCACTCTCATTACGGATATCGAGAATGATCTGATAGTTAGTCGACACACTGTCATGCAACCATTGTATCTCTGGTGCCATCAGGGAGGCATTCCCCAGTCGTTGCATCAACAAATCACCTTTTGGATGCTGAGTCAGGTAATGGGCATTCAGGTATTTACGACAGGAATCCGAAAACTCCAACGTTCGTGCATAAGTACCATTAACATTTGAGAAATAAGCTGAGTCGGCAAAGATATGGGCTTTGTCAATATACCCGTTGGCAAAGAGGTTTCCACCAGACAATAGGCTACAACCAATCATCAGTAGTCTCATCACTCCTTTCGGAAGACGGAAGAAGAAACGGCTGCCCTTACCCTCTTCACTTTCCGCAGAAAGTTGACATACCTGGAATATCTGACTGATCTTACGATATTTCTCTATGATACCCTTACAGTTCATCAGCCCGAAACCATGTCCGCCCTTCACTTGGTGGTTAAACACCTGAGCCAGTTCTTCCTCAGGAATACCCTTACCTGTATCTTTGACTGAGAGGTCCACATAGTCAGCTGTCTCCTCTGCGGAGATTCTGACATTCCCTCCCCGCTCCGTAAACTTACGGGCATTGTCGGCAAGGGTGTTAAGCATAAAGAGTGTCAGCATACGGTCAGCTTTTACCACTGCTTCCGTTGACTCCACCTCTAACTCTACGCCTTTCATCTGGAAACCCGTTTTACTTCTGCTAATGATATCAAATAATGGCTGCAAAGGAAAGCTCTCAATATGCAGACTCAGTTCTCCTTGCCGTAACTGTATCCAATGAGTCAAGACATCATTCTGAGTATTTATCTGGTCGGTGAGTTCGCGGATATAGTCGATAGTGCCTATAGTATCGATAGTATTGATAGTGCCTATATATTTTATCTCGTGGATAATGCGATCGATGAGGGGGGTAATGCCCACAACCATCGACACCTTAGCACGCTGTTCCAGATGGCGACGCTCATTCTTCTCCACACGAAGACGAGCCTCTGCGATCTCTTCCTCTTTCTCTTCCAACAGGTCATCATAGTCACTATTCTTTTTCTCCCGCTTATTCATCCGATTGAATAACCATAAGAGGAATACTAACAGAACAATAGCTACTACTACAGAGGTCATCATCCAGTTCAACTGGGTTGAAGCTTTGTCGTACATCGCAGCTCGTGCCTCTAACTCTCTGTCTTGACGAGTCTGTTCCTGTAAGTCAATATAGAGATTACGGTTTAGGTCACTATTCTGTTTGTCATTAATGGCAGAATAGGCAACACTCATCTGTTCACGAATACTTGCGACCAAATCGGGAGCCTGGTTAATACGCTTGTCTGACAAGGCACGATGTAAATACTCCAATGCCTGCTGATAGTCACCCATTGCATGATAACAGGTGGCAAGGGTACGATTGGCACCTGCTATCTGATAAACATCACCATACTGTAAGAAACCTTCTAAAGCTTCTTGTGCGATGTCAACATCGCCCAGATGCTCGGCAAGTGCCTCTTTGGCGTTTGCCTCAAAATACGGATAATGCTGTCGCTGGGAAATACTCAGACAACGGTCCAGACATTCTATCTCCTCGCGATAAATGTCATCATCAGTGCCTTCGGTAATGATGCCACCAGCACCTATATTATATAAATAATTCAGATACTGTGCCGTGTCACGACGTATCTCGTCTAAGTTGATTTCCTGTAAAGCGTCAATAGACTGACGTTCTAAACCCACATAATAATAATAGGTGGAGTTGACAATGGCAAACTCGCTCTCTGCATAGACCAGCCGAGACAGCTGTCTCTCTGACAATGCGCCACGCTCCTCATTGATACGGTTACAACACTCTATAGCGTTTTCCCGATGTTCATAGAACTCACGATTACGGGAACGACGCTGACAAAGACGCATCTGCTGCACCTCTGCCACAAAAAGCTCGATCTGGTTGTCTGTCAACGATATGGCTTCCTTCAGTTGCTGGTCGGCACGGGCATAATCCATCCGCACCATACTGACGAAAGCCAAATGGTTGAGCGCCTCCGCTTTTCCTGCGGCATAACGAGTCGACAAATCATAAGCTTGTTGGGCATAATAAGCAGTAGAGTCTATATTGCGATAATGACAGGCATAGGAAAGAGAATTCAGCTTATCCACCGCTGCCTTGTCGGACGGTGAACAAGCTGATGTCAAAATGACTACTGCAAGATTAAGCGCGAGCCTTAGCCACATAACCGAGTGCCTCCTTGCACTTGTCGGTTACATACTGCCAGTCGCCAGCCTTTACCTTATCAGAGGGGAAGAGCTTAGAGCCCATGCCGACACAATATACGCCAGCCTTGAACCACTTCTGCAGATTCTCCTCCTCAGGAGCCACACCACCTGTTACCATGATCTTAGACCATGGCATTGGAGCCTTCAGACCCTTCACCATGTTAGGACCAACCACATCGCCTGGGAACACCTTCGTCAGATCGCATCCTAACTCCTGAGCCTTACCAATCTCACTGACAGTCATACAACCTGGGCAGTAAGGAACAAGACGGCGGTTGCAGACTGGTGCAATGTCGGGGTTGAACAAAGGACCTACTACGAAGCAGGCACCCAACTGGATGTAAAGAGCTGCTGTTGGTGCGTCAACTACAGAACCGATACCCAGTGCCAACTCAGGACACTCTTTATCAGCCCATTTTACCAACTCACCAAACACCTCCTGTGCGAAGTCACCACGGTTGGTGAACTCAAAGGCGCGAACACCACCCTCATAGCATGCCTTTACGACATTCTTGCAAGTCTCAAGGTCTTTGTTGTAGAATACGGGGACCATACCCGTGTCGCCAATCTTCTTTAAGACAGCTATCTTATCAAATTTTGCCATAATTCTTTTTTCGATATTCCTATATTCCTATTATATTATCTCTGAACACGACCATTGGCATTACCACCAGCAAGGCTCTCCACCTCGTCAACAGATACCAAGTTAAAGTCACCGTTAATCGTGTGCTTCAGAGCAGAAGCAGCTACAGCGAACTCCAATGCCTCTCCCTGTGTCGGCTTGGTCAGCAGACCATGAATCAGACCACCAGAGAAAGAGTCACCACCACCTACACGGTCAATAATAGGATTAATCTCATAACGCTTAGACTGATAGAATTCCTTGCCATCGTAAATCAGTGCCTTCCAGCCGTTGAAAGTAGCAGAGAAAGACTCACGTAGAGTAGATACTACGTACTTGAAGCCAAACTCCTCACGCATCTGCTTGAAGATTCCCTCGTAACCGGCAGCGTCTGTCTGACCACCCTCTACGTCAGCATCAGGCTTGAAGCCCAGACAAAGCTCTGCATCCTCCTCGTTACCAATACAAACGTCTACATATTTCATCAATGGACGCATGATAGAGATAGCCTTCTCAGAGGTCCACAGCTTCTTACGGAAGTTCAGGTCTACAGAAACGGTCACGCCATGACGCTTGGCAGCCTCACAAGCCAACTTAGTCAACTCAGCAGCTTTGTCAGAGATAGCGGGAGTAATACCAGACCAGTGGAACCAAGCGGCACCTTCCATAATCTTATCGAAATCGAAATCTGAAGGATCAGCCTCAGCAATAGCAGAGTGAGCACGATCGTAGATCACCTTTGAAGGACGCATAGAAGCACCAGTCTCTGCATAATAGAGACCAACACGATCACCACCACGAGCTATAAACTCTGTATTAACACCATAGCGACGCATAGCATTCACGGCAATCTGACCAATCTCATGCTTAGGCAATTTAGAAACAAAATATGCCTCATGACCGTAATTAGCTACAGAGATGGCAACATTAGCCTCACCACCACCAGGAATAATACGGAATGATTCACTCTGAATGAAACGGTCGTTACCGTTTGGAGAAAGGCGGAGCATGATCTCGCCTAAGGTTACAATTTTAGCCATTTGTTTTAGTATTAAATAAATAATTATGTCTTTTCAGTTGGCAAAGATAGCACAAAAATGTCCAAATACCAAAATAATCGGCAAAAATATTCCTAAATAATTCCGTAAACGTTTTTTTTTCTTTATCTTTGCATTCAAATTAACAAATGAACATGGATACTGGTAAAATCAGAATCAAGGATATCGCTGAGCGTGCTGGAGTAAGTGTCGGAACGGTAGACCGTGTACTTCACAAACGCCCTAATGTATCGAAGAGTGCATTAGAAAAGGTTGAAAAGGCTTTGAAGGAAATGGACTATAAGCCGAACATGTATGCCTCTGCCCTCGCCTACAACAAGTCATACACCTTTTATTGCATCATCCCCAAACATGAGTCGGAGGCTTATTGGGAAGAGGTGGAGGAAGGTGTGATTGATGCTTGTGAACGTCGAAGTGACTTCCGTATCAGCCAGGAAATGATGTACTATAACCGCTTCTCTGCTGAAACCTTTTCGAAAGTCACCAACGAGTGTCTGAAACAGAAGCCTGACGGTGTGATTATCGTGCCCTCGAAACTTGATGTCACTCGCAAGTTCACAGATCAACTGCATGAGATGCAGATTCCTTTTATCCTGCTTGACTCTTTTATGCCAGATTTAAAACCTCTGTCATTCTTCGGACAGGACTCTTTCTCCAGTGGTTACTTTGCTGCCCGTATGTTAATGATGATGGCTCCCCATGAGACAGAGATCATGCTGATGAAACAGATGCGCAATAGTAATGTCGCCTCTAAACAACAGGAGAATCGTGAGACTGGATTCCGCCATTATATGCACGACCACTTCCCAGAGGTAGTTATCAATGAGGTTAATCTCTCTTTGGATGAGAAGCGTGAGAACTATGACGCGATTCTTGACGACTTTTTCAGCAAGCATCCGCATACTCACCATTGCATTACCTTCAATTCCAAGGCACACATTGTCGGAGAGTACCTGTTGCGCTCCAATAGACGCAAGATCCAAATTATGGGCTATGACATGGTACCTAAAAATGCGGAGTGTGTACGACAGGGCAGCATCTCTTTCCTCATAGCACAGCATGGATACATGCAGGGCTATTCTTGTATAGAGACCCTTTTCAATGCGATTGTGTTGAAGAAAGAAGTGGAACCTGTCAACTACATGCCTATCGAACTACTGACGAAAGAGAACATCGATTTCTACCGTCGTAAAAACATTGGATAAACTACTTAAACAAATACAATTATGGAAATGAAGACCTACTTGAAGATTAATCCCGCCGACTCAGTGGTGGTGTGCCTGCAACCCAAAAAGAAAGGTGACATCATCGACGTTGACGGAAAGCAAATCATTGTGAATCAAGACACACCCGCTGGTCACAAGGTATTAATTAAAGATGTAAAAGAGGGTGAGGATATTATCAAATACGGCTATCCAATTGGCCATGCCCGTCTGGACATGAAGGCTGGCGACTGGGTCAATGAGAATAATCTCAAGACCAACCTAAGTGGAACTCTGGAATATACATATAATCCTGTAAACCAACCTCTTACTATTAAAAATGAAAACAGAACCTTTAAGGGGTATGTTCGTAAGAATGGGGATGTTGGTGTACGTAATGAGATATGGATTGTACCAACTGTCGGCTGTGTCAATGGCATTGCTGAGCGCCTTGCTCAACGCTTACGTCAGGAGACTGGTGAAAAGGATATTGACGCTATCTGGACATGGCACCATAACTATGGTTGCTCTCAGCTCTCTGAGGATCATGAGAATACCCGTAAGGTGCTCCGGGATATTTGTCTGCATCCCAATGCCGGTGGTGTCCTCGTATTGAGTTTAGGTTGTGAGAATAACCAACCAGAAGATTTCATGGCGATGCTGGGTGATTATGACAAGTCACGCATCAAGTTACTTGTCACACAACGAGTTGAGGGTGACGAGATGGAGGCAGGTATGGCAATACTCCGTGAGTTATATGATATTGCTCGTCAAGACAAACGACAGGAAGTACCTGTCTCTAAACTGCGTGTAGGTTTGAAGTGTGGTGGCTCTGATGGCTTCAGTGGTATTACTGCTAACCCATTGGTGGGTGAGTTCAGTGACTGGTTGGTTGCTCAGGGAGGTACCAGCGTGCTGACTGAGGTTCCTGAGATGTTTGGAGCAGAGACTATTCTGATGAATCGTTGTGAGACAACGGAACTGTTTGATCAGACTGTATCGATGATTAATAATTTCAAGAACTATTTCCTCTCCCATGGCGAACCTGTAGGTGAGAACCCAAGTCCTGGCAATAAAGCGGGTGGTATTTCCACCTTGGAAGATAAGGCATTAGGCTGTACACAGAAATGTGGTAAGGCTCCCGTTAGTGGTGTGATGGAATATGGTGATCGTCTGCAGCATGACGGACTCAACCTGCTGTCGGCACCAGGAAACGACTTGGTAGCTTCCACAGCACTTGCTTCCTGCGGTTGTCATATTGTACTCTTTACCACTGGTCGTGGCACACCTTTCGGAACTTTCGTTCCAACCATGAAGATTGCCACCAACCCTACCCTTGCAAAGAACAAACCACACTGGGTTGACTTCTCCGCAGGACAGTTAGTAGAGGGACGCACTATGCAGGAGCTCGTTCCTGAGTTTATCGACAAGGTACTAGCCGTAGCTAGTGGTGAGCATGCTCGTAACGAGGCAAACGGCTATCGTGAGATCTCCATCTTTAAGAATGGTGTCACACTTTAAAAACAATTATTGAGAATTGAAGAAAGGACTCATCGCATTATCACCGCTTCTGGTGTTTATAGTACTTTACTTAGTCACGAGCATTATCGCTCGTGACTTTTACAAAGTACCTATCACTGTAGCTTTTATGGTTGCAAGCATCTATGCTGTCACGGTTTCTGGGGGTATTCCTCTCAGAAATCGTATAGACATCTACAGCCGTGGTGCCGGTACTTCACAGATGATGCTGATGATCTGGATCTTTATATTGGCTGGTGCCTTTGCTAATACGGCAAAGACCATGGGAGCTATTGATGCCACTGTCAATCTCACCCTCACACTGTTACCAGCCAACATGTTACTTGCCGGACTGTTTATCGCTGCCTGCTTTATCTCTATCTCCATTGGTACCAGTGTGGGTACTATCGTGGCACTGACACCTATCGCAGCAGGTATTGCCAGTCATACGGGAATAGAGTTGCCGATGATTGTGGCAATAGTAGTCGGTGGCTCTTTCTTTGGGGACAACCTCTCGTTTATTTCCGATACGACTATCGTTGCGACCTCAACTCAGGAATGTCGACTAAGCGATAAGTTCCGAGTCAATTCCTATATTGTCATGCCTGTTGCCATTGTGATGCTGATAGTGTATCTGGTTTTGGGTATCCATACTCAATTGGCACATCAGGTTGGAGAGGTGGAGTATATGAAAGTTATCCCCTATCTAGTTGTGTTAATTACAGCTATCTTAGGGATGAATGTCATGGCAGTCATCAGTCTGGGGCTTTTACTCTCGGGTATTATCGGTATTGCCTATGAAGCCTTCGACATCTACGGGTGGATGAAGGCAATGGGCGATGGCATCTTGAGTATGGGTGAACTGATTATCATTACCATCATGGCAGGAGGACTATTAGAGCTAATCAAACATAATGGGGGTATCGACTTTATTATCCAGCGCATGACTCGCCATATCAATAGTAAGCGAGGAGCAGAGTTATCCATTGCCGCCCTTGTGTCATTGGTAAATATCTGTACGGCAAACAATACTGTAGCCATCCTCACAGTGGGTGGTATCGCCAAGAAGATTGGTGACCGTTTCGGAGTTGACAACCGAAAATGTGCATCCATACTTGACACGTTCTCTTGTATGATGCAAGGTATTATCCCCTATGGTGCACAGTTACTGATGGCTGGTGGACTTGCCGCCCTCAACCCCATCAGTATCGTGCCTTACCTCTATTATCCTTTCCTTTTAGGAATCATGTCATTATTTGCGATTCTATTACGTTACCCTAAAAAATACTCATAATGGACATCATACAGCGTAACTTTCTCAGACTGCTGAAATGTGGAGCCTTCGGACAAAGAGAACAGACAGAGCCCATGTCTGCATGGAAATGGAAAAGACTATACCAACTCTCCCAGATGCATGATGTCACACCTTGGGTCTATGACGGCATTAATGCTTCAAGAGAAGATTTCTTCCTGAAGATACCAGAAGAGCAGATGGCTTTGTGGAAAGAAAGCGCGTTACAAGCGGACACGGTGATCATTAAGGATGAGGAGCAACGACTTACAAACCCTCTACTGAATCATAAACTTCAGAATCTCACAAAGAAAGAGGGAGACACCCCTACTCTCGAACTACTTTATAATATTATCCGGCTGGCTCGTTTTATCCTCACACAGGGTATCAATATGCGTCACCTGCTGGAATTGGGTATCTATCTTCGTACTACCAAAGATCAGATCAATTACGAACAACTCTCCATATGGATCAAGAAATTACAGATGACAAAGATTACCCGTTTAGAGGCGGCTCTGCTCATTCTTTTCTTTGATTTCAAGGAGGAAGAGATTCCCTTCACTACTGTAAAGGTAAACAAGGATACCATTCGTATAGCGGACGACATTCTCAACACCAGTAGTGAGCAAGTTGCTGATTGGTATTTCACTCAAGGAAAGAATGTGTTTGTCAGCACCACCAACTCTGGTGCTATGATGTGGCATGTACGCCATTCAGCGAAGTATATGAGTTATTACCCTAGCGAGGCTGTCACCAATTTCTTTGCCAACTTCGCTCACTCCCTCTCACACATCGAGGAGTAAAACGCTTAAAAATGTCTGAAACGTAGTTCGCGTAACTTATGTCGACCCATCAGCCTGCTCTTGTCGACATAACCGTTGACACCTGTCAACCTTCCCTTCCCTGTATACTGCCATGCCACGATGTCATGTTCATCAGCAAGGACTGGTTCCTCGTCCGTATACATCGCAATCATCAGCTTATAGTCATCTAACTTTCCCAACAGATATTTATTGTAGAAATTACGATAGGTATAGACTAATGGCTTCTGACGATAGGCTTCCTCTACTAAATCCAAGAACTTCAACAATGAGTCGCAGAACTCATTGACAGGTAGCCCTCCCAACGATTCCACATCAATCATCGGTATCAGGTCTTGCTCACCAGGCAAGCACTGACGCTTGAAATTCTCTAACTGGATTCTCTGATCGGCTTTCGGACGATAGAAATGATAACTGCCAACCTTCAGTCCATAACGATGGGCAAGATTGATGTTACGCTCAAACATCTCATCAATTCTGTCACCACCTTCCGTTGCCTTCAGGTAGACATATGCCATCTTAGTGTTGTCACCTACTGTTTCCCAAAACACATTCCCTTGATAGTGGCTCATGTCAATACCGTGCACATGGGTACAAGTATCCTCACACTGTACATCATAGCCAACATATTCCTGAGCCCCGACATTAAGTGTCCCTATAATAATATATAATGTATATAGAATCGTACGTTTCATTGCTTCATTTAATCTGTAATCTAAATGCGATGGTCATCATATCAGTACAAAGGTACAAAGAATAATTGAGAATTTACTCCGCTGTCATGAACTTTTTAAAAATAATAACAAGGTTGGAAGACAAAAACGGTTTTATGCTATAAAATTCGTTTATTAAAATAAAATAATGTACTTTTGCATCATCAATATATGAAGACAATGAAAAAGATACTTTGCTTATTAGCTACATCCCTATTACTACTATCAGCTTGTTCTGACAGCAGTAATGAGACGATACCAACCGCCAAGCGTACCGTTATCGTATATATGGCAGCCGAGAACACCTTATCAGGAAGTGCCCAAAGCGATATCAATGAGATGATTCAGGGTGTAAAGAATATCTCGAAATATGACAATCTGATCGTATTTGTAGATCGAGCCAGTTCCAAGGAGAAACCTTTCATTATCCGATTACGTGATAACGAGCAGCAACCTGCAGACACTATTCGCAAATACGAACAGGACTTCTTGACTTCGGACGCGGAAAAGATGAAGGAGGTTATCAGTTGGACTATGAACCATTATCCTGCCGACGACTACGGACTGGTTATCTGGGGGCATGGAAACGGTTGGGTCATCATGAATAATGCTAGTGAATCACGACGTGCTATCGCTTTAGACAATGGGTCCAACGCTGTAAGTGACAAAGGGCAATGGCTTGACATCCCTGACTTTCGAAAAGCGTTAGCTTCATTGCCCCACTCTTTCAAGTTCATCTTTGCTGACTGTTGTAATATGCAGAACGTTGAGGTCGCTTATGAACTAAAAGATGTAACTGAATATTATATTGCCTCGCCTGCAGGTATTCCTGGTGATGGTGCTCCCTATGAAACCATCATCCCTGATTTATTCTTATATGATGATGTTCTGATGTACACTAAGACCTGTGACGATTACTATGCTAAGACTGACCACGAGAACGGTCATTTACCCATCTCTGCTGTCAAGACGAAGGAACTCCCATCTCTGGCAAGTGCTACCAAGGAGATTCTCCACAAAATTTACGAGGCTAACACATCTGTCAACACAGATGGACTGATTTACTATTACTCATACAGTGTATCTACTGCTAACGAGCATATCATGTATGACATGAATGATTTCCTGCTGCGCCACGCTGACAAGACAGATTACCTGAAATGGAAACAAACGTTAGATGCTGTTCTGGTGGCGAATAAGAAGAGTATGAAATGGGAAACACAGGGGACACTCGTATGGGACTTCACCATAACGGAAGAACGCTTCGGAGGCATCAGCATGTTCGTTCCTTTGGAGCGGTATAACAATACACATATCAAGTACAACGAAGGTATCAAGAAGATGGCTTGGTATCAAGCTGTGGGCTGGTCAGCACTCGGTTGGTGAACGACCACCTTCACTTTGGAGATGCGACGTTCCTCCATCTCCAGAATCTCGAACGTAAAGTTGAGATAGTCTATTTTCTCATGCAGTTCAGGGAAGTCACCCTTGATTTCCAACAATAATCCTGCAAGGGAGTCAGCATCACCTTCTACCTCTGAGAAAATCTCGTCATCGAGTTTCAATATCTTATAGAAATCACTTAACAGTGTCTTACCCTCAAACACGAAGGTATTACTGTTAATACGAACATAACTCTTCTCGTCTTCATCATACTCGTCGTTGATCTCTCCCACGATTTCCTCTAAGACATCCTCCAATGTCACGATACCACTGGTTCCGCCAAACTCGTCGACCACGATGGCAATATGAACCTTGTTCTCTTGGAACTCACGCAACAGATCGTCTATTTTCTTCGTCTCTGGTACGAAATATGGTGGGCGTATCAGAGACTGCCAACGGAAATTAGAGGGCTTGCGCAAATGAGGAAGCAGGTCCTTGATATACAGTATACCACGGATATTATCACTATTGTCCTGATAAACAGGAATACGGGAATAGTTATTCTCCACTATACATTTCAACACCTCGTTGAATGACGATTTGAAATCAAGATCAACCACATCCTGACGACTGGTCATGATTTCCTTTGCTGTTTCGTCACCAAAACGGACAATACCCTCCAGCATACGCTGTTCTTCTTTAATATCTTCCTTATCCGTTAGTTCCAGAGCCTGCTCCAAGTCGTCCACACTCAACACATGATTCTCTTTCTGAACAACCTTACCTGCCCAAATACCTGACTTCATCAAGATTGTCGCAAAAGGATAAAAAAGTTTACGACAGAACAGAATACCATGTACTACCATACGACAGAAACGCAACGGCTGTTGACGGGTAAATATCTTCGGCATGATCTCACCAAAGAGCAACAACAAGAATGTCAAGAGGACTGTAAGACAAAGAAAATGAATCCAATAGGCATCACCAAAGTCAACTACCTGCGAGAAGAAATAGTTGAGCAACATGATGATGGTCACATTCACCAAGTTATTGGTAATCAAAATAGTGGCAAGTGTCCGCTCTGACTCTTCCCGTAATCTCAGTATCTGACGGTCACGCTCAGTCTTCTCTTCTTCTAGCTCACTCAAATCAGCAGGAGAAAGAGAGAAAAAGGCTATCTCAGAGCCAGAGGCATAGCCAGAAAACAGCAGTAAAATGCATGCTAATATAATAGCAATCATGGCACCAAGACTTGGTGCCATCACTTGAATATCATTGATTGTCCGTAGAAGTTCTTCCATTCAGCATCTCCATATTATCCGCCCATATCTCAGTCACATAACGGCGTTGTCCTTGCTTATCATCATACGTAGAATAACGCAATCTACCCTCTATATAGAGTTTATCTCCTTTATGCACATATTTCTCTACGATCTCGGCTAGTTTTCGCCATAATATGACATGATGCCAATCGGTATGATCTGGTACCTGTGTTCCATTCTGCAACGTATAACCACGTTCTGTGGTGGCAAGTCGCAAACGTGCCACAGCTACCCCTTGTTCCACATAACGAACCTCAGGGTCGGCACCCACATTACCTATTAGCATTACCTTATTCATAAATTGCAAGCATTACCTACAAAGTCCAAGAAAACGGAATTTGAAATTCTTTCCTTTTGCGGAAGGGAACTGGCTACGCTCATCAACACGACCACGAAGATACTCGACGATGCGGTTATAGCAGTCCATACCTGAAACGGCTTTACATTGTGCCACAAAATGGGTATCACGATATTGGAACTTTCCAGTACCTGGTACAAGTAATACACGTTTGAAATCCAAAGCTCCCTCGTACCAACCAAACATCTCCTCGTTCAAACGAACCAAAGCAGGAGCCATCGGCTTCTCTATTCGGTCTAAAGAAGGATGAACCGCACGCTTCTCTTTGAAATCGAGCATGGTAGGCGCATCAGTCTTAATAATAATAAAATAGATACGTGGACGAACCTTATAACGTTTAGGATAGAATACCTCACTAGAACAATAGGCACGAATATCTTCCTCAAGCAAAGGATTCATGTCTATCTCTGGTATATCTGCAAGAAAAGCTATAGCATCATCAACGTTATCAACTAAGATTTCTTTATCGAAATATCGTAAATAATAATTCATAGAATAGTTTGGTTTTCCTAAAAATTAAAAAAGAAAGAGCGGAAAACGGGACTCGGACCCGCGACCCCAACCTTGGCAAGGTTGTGCTCTACCAACTGAGCTATTTCCGCAGAATATGATCTTTACTATGTGAAGAGGAGGAGACTCGAACTCCCACGTCGCAATTGACACTACCCCCTCAAAGTAGCGCGTCTACCAATTCCGCCACCTCTCCAGCATAAAATATGAATAAAAAAGAGTGCCCAGAACAGGACTCGAACCTGCACGCCTCGCGGCACACGCACCTGAAACGTGCGCGTCTACCAATTCCGCCACCTGGGCATTATTTCGTTAAGGCCATTCCTTAACGCTCTTTTTTGTTCAACAAGTGAGCGGAAAACGGGACTCGGACCCGCGACCCCAACCTTGGCAAGGTTGTGCTCTACCAACTGAGCTATTTCCGCATTTCTATGCATCTCTCTCGATTGCGGATGCAAAGGTAATGCTTTTTTCGGAAATGACAAACTTTTCTGCTGTTTTTTTCAGAAAAATTTTACTTTTGCTATTTAACCTGCTTATACTCGCTCCTTTTTCTTACTGCAGCCGGGGCATTTCTGCTGTTCCCCCCTTTTTCAGCAAATTGACTTTCGACACGATACAGAAATAGCCATTGACGAACATGCCGACCTTTCTGATTTCCTTGATATCGTTAGCAGTCAGTCTGACACGGAACACACCAGACTCACCAACTGGTGTACATCCCCATTCATTCTGCTGGTCAGCATTTCCCTCCAGCATCTTTTCTGTACCATTATAAATAGGTTTGAACTGCCAGTACTCCACAGTAGGATCACTCCTGTCTATTTCATAAAGGAACTCCAGTTTATCACCCGGCTGAGCATTCATGAATTTCTCCGATAGAATGGTAAAGTCCTTCTCCCAATTACCAAAGACACAATTGCCTTCCCAGATAGGTGTGGAATCCCATACCGTAGCTCCTAGAGTTAAATAGACACGCTTTATTTTTAACGTACTGCTGTCTGAAGACTGAATCGCCACCTCATCCACCTGACTGACATCCTGCCCGTCAAAATAACAAGTCAACGTGGTAATACCCGGGTTTCCGAACACTCTTAACTTGTCTTTTATCATCAACTGAGTTCCTACTGAGGTAGGTTCAGCAAACTCCACACTAACAGACTCATACTCCGACCAGTCGACTGGCAGGTTACGATCACGCATAGAACCAACCAGACCGCCCCATGGAATAGCATGGTAAACAATGGTTCCATTGTTATCTCGCTCAAAAGACTCATGAATATTCCATGTTCCGTCAAACTTGGAGGTAATAAAAAAGAGACAATATCACTCAATCCATACGGTCACGATAGTCCTCATAACCATACTTTCGGAGAATCTCCAACTGTCCATCTACATGCAACAGACCGATAGAGGGATGCGTAATACCATTGAATGTGTTCGTCTTGACAGTAGTATAATGTATCATATCCTCAAAGATGATCTCCTGTCCTATCTCAAGAGGTTTACAGAATCGCCAGGCACACATAAAATCTCCAGCAAGACAACTATTACCCCCTAAGCGATAAACACAGTCGCCCATTTCCTCATCCACATGCTCAGCACCACGGACATCGGGGAAGTACGGCATCTCCAGACAATCGGGCATGTGACAAGTGAAGCTGACATCAAGTATTGCGGTCTTTATTCCCATATCCTCTATGATATCCACCACATGCGAGACCAGAGGACCTGTCTGCCAAGCGAAAGCACTTCCTGGTTCGAAGATTACTTTCAGATGCGGATAACGCTGATGGAACCCTTGCGTCACTTTCACCAATAACTCAATATCATAGTCTTTACGTGTTACCAAATGTCCACCGCCGAAGTTGATCCACTTCAACTGAGAGAACCAAGGGGAGAACTTCTCCTCAATATGCTGAAGGGTACGCTCAAAAACATCGGCACCACTCTCACAATGACAATGACAATGGAAACCCTCTATATCGGAAGGTAGCTGTTGTGGCAACTTACCTGCCGTGACACCAAAACGGGTACCAGGGGCACAAGGGTTATATAATAAAGTACCCACCTCAGAATACTCAGGGTTGACACGCAGACCTATCGAGCATGCAGCTGCCCGATGATGGTATCGCTCATATTGCGACAAGGAGTTAAATGTCAGATGCGACGAGCATGCGACAATCTCGTCAATCTCCTCGTCAGTATAGGCTGGTGAGAAAGTATGCGCCTTACTGCCGAACTCGTGATAGGCAAGTTTCGCCTCTGACAACGAACTTGCCGTCGTCGAACGGATATACTCCCTGAAAATAGGGAATGTTTTCCAAAGGGCAAAAGCCTTGAAGGCAAGAATAAACTCTGAGTCTGTACGTGCTGCCACTTGTCGACGCAATTTCTCCTCCTCTATAATATAAATAGGTGTACGTAAATCCATTTTCTTTGTGAAATATCATTTTTCGACTGCAAAGATAACTTTTTATTGTGGTTAAATTGCATTATTCCATTAAAATTATTAATTTTGCAGATGAATTGAGATTGAAGACATGAAACTCATTGTAATGACTCAGCCCACGTTTTTCGTGGAGGAAGACAAGATACTGACATCGCTCTTCGAGGAGGGACTGGATTGCCTGCATCTGTACAAGCCCGGCTCGTCCCCCATGTATGCGGAGCGTTTACTAACGCTTCTGTCAGATGAATATTACTCCAACATCATGGTGCACGACCATTTCTACCTGAAAGAGGAATACAAATTGAGAGGTATTCATATCGACCACGAGGACACACCTGTACCTCACGGATACAAAGGGAAGATCAGCTGTACCTGTCATAAGATAGAGGATTTGAAAGAAGCCAAGCGTCACATGGACTATGTGTTCCTCAAGAACATCTTTGACAGTCAGACTTTTGCGGAGAACAAATCATCCTTCACGGCTAACGAGTTGGAAGATGCAGCTAAGCGTGGACTGATTGACCGCCATGTGTTTGCCCTCGGCGGTATGAACATTGACAACGTACGGGTAGCCAAAGACCTCGGGTTTGGAGGAGTTGTGATATGCGGTGACCTATGGAATCGCTTTAATATCCATCAGGAGCTTGACTACAAGGCACTGATTACCCATTTTGAGAAACTAAGGAAAGTAATTGGATAAATTATCTAAACAATATGAGCTCAAACAAAAACTACATGGTGTTTTCGGGTACTGCCACGAAGTACCTCGCAGAGAAAATCTGCCAAAGTTTAGGATGTCCGCTTGGAGAATTGCAGATTACCACATTCTCTGACGGTGAGTTTGCGGTGTCTTATGAGGAGTCGATCCGTGGTCGTGACATCTTCCTCGTACAGAGCACATTCCCCAACAGTGACAACCTGATGGAGTTGCTGCTGATGATTGATGCGGCAAAACGTGCGTCGGCACGTACGATCAATGCTGTCATCCCCTATTTCGGATGGGCACGTCAGGACCGTAAGGACAAGCCTCGTGTCAGCATTGGTGCCAAACTGGTTGCCGACCTGCTGTCTGTGGCTGGTGTCGACCGTGTGATTACCATGGACCTGCATGCCGACCAGATTCAGGGATTCTTCGATGTTCCTGTGGATCACCTCTATGCATCTAACGTCATCCTTCCCTATCTGAAGAGTCTGAACTTGGAAGACTTGGTGATTGCATCTCCAGACGTAGGTGGTTCTAAGCGTGCTAACACGTATGCCAAGTATCTGGGATGCCCACTGGTACTCTGTAACAAGACCCGTGCTCGTGCCAATGTCGTAGCATCGATGCAGATTATTGGTGATGTGGAGGGTAAGAATGTCGTTATTATCGACGATATGGTAGATACGGCAGGAACCATCACCAAGGCTGCTGATATCATGAAAGAAGCTGGTGCCAAGACAGTTCGCGCCTGTGCCTCCCACTGTGTGATGAGTGGTCCTGCCAGTGACCGTGTTCAGGCTTCTGCACTGGAGGAGATTGTCTTCACAGACTCTATCCCCTACACCCAACGTTGCGCCAAGGTTAAGCAACTGAGTGTTGCCGACTTGTTCGCTGAGACCATCCGTCGTGTCATCAACAATGAGAGTATCTCAAGCCAATACATTATTTAATAATGAAGATTAAATCCATACTTATCTTGACAGCAGCAGGCATCACGCTTGCTGCTTGTCAGTCTAATACGTACCATATCAAGGGTACGGTAGAGGACGCACAGGGGGACACCCTCTTTCTGACAACTGACCTCCAGCAAGGTACTCCTCGTGACACTATCGTCATCAAGGACGGACAGTTTGAACTCAGTGGTGAGACAGACTCCACTTACTTCTGCATGATTTACAGCAAGGACGAGGAAGCCTTGAACTGTCCACTCTTTATCGAGCCTGGAACCATCAAGGTACTCTTGTCGAAGACTCCTGGTGTCTCACGAGTCGGCGGCACGACAGTCAATGACGAGTGGCAGCGTATGACAGACTCTACCATGGTGATTGGCAAGGAGATCAACAATATCGCTGAGAAGGTCTTTGCCAATGAGAAGGCGACACAGGAGGAGCAGCAGGCGGCAATGGCAAAGATTGAGCAACTCAACCAGCGTCATGCCAAGGTGGTGCTCGGCTTCACGGAGCGTAACATCAAGAACGAGTTGGGTTATTTCCTGCTGACGATGTTCCCAGAGGAGGTCATTCCCAACCAGGACCGTCTGCGTCTAATCAAGATGATGCCTGACGGACTTCGCCAGCGTCCTGCTATCAAGGAGATGGAGCAACAGCTTGCCAATGCCTCCAAGACAGAGGAAGGTGCTGTCATCGAGGACTTCACCATGCCGTCTATCGAAGGGGCTCCCATGAGTGTCATGAGTGAGGTGAAGAAGAATCGCATCACCGTCCTCGACTTCTGGGCAAGCTGGTGTGGACCCTGTCGCCAGGAGACTCCGTTGATGGTGGAGATTTACAAGAAGTATAAGGACAAGGGACTTGGTTTCGTGGGCATCTCTCTCGACGAGGATGGCGACGCATGGAAACAGGCCACCGACCAGTTGGGTATCGTATGGCCCCAGATGAGCGACCTCAAAGGATGGGAAAATGCCGCTGCCCAGATGTTCAATATCACCAGTATTCCCCACACCATCGTCCTCGATCAGAACGGCAAGATTCTACGTCGCGGACTACGGGGAGAACAGTTAGAGCAGTTTATTGCCGAGCAACTGAGATAGTCAAACAGCCTGTTGACTTAGAGTCGACTGATCGGTTGACTGGAGTCAACCACCAGTTAGGATGCTTCAAACACCTGCAAAGGACGGCACTAACAATCGATGACAACGGCACTTACAACAACAAAGGATGGCATCTGCGATTTGCGGATACCATCCTTTTATAGTAGAAACCTCGTTGAGGATTACATGTTAGGCAACTCCAGCCATTTCACGTAACAGAAGTCCTGACGGTGAGGCAGGTTCTTGTTCTTCGGATACATGCGGATTGCTGACTTGAACTGACCGAACTGCGTAGGACTAAGCTCAGCCTCGAAGGTGTAGTTATTACCTTCCTTACCAGTCATCTTCAAAGGCTCAACATTGAAGACACGCTCCTGACCATCCTTGTTGATGAAGATATTCACCTTCTCCAGTCCTACAGCGTCGTCGAGACCCTGCTCGTTGATGACATATTTGATATGGTACTTCTGCCCAGCCTCGCAACCTGTTGAGGGGAAGTCCCACTCTGAGCTAACCACGCTGATGGCATCCCAACGCTCGGCAACAGTCTCTTTCCACTGGGCGATATCCTTGGCAAGACGGTTGTCGTTCTTAGAAAGTTCCTTGAAGCGTTTAGCCTCTTTCTCATAGAACTTAGAATAGTAGTCGTCGAGCTGACGCTTCATAGTGTAGTGAGGAGCGATTTGGGCGATGGAGTTCTTGATGACCTTGATCCAGCCCTTGCTGATGCCCTTTTTGTCCCTGTCATAGTAAAGAGGTACAATCTCGTTCTCCAACAGACCATAGATGGTAGCGGCATCGAGCTGATCCTGATAGCCTTGGTTCTGGTAAGTACGCTTCTCGGTAAGAGCCCATCCGGCACCCTCACGATAGCCTTCCAGCCACCAACCGTCCTTAACGGACAGGTTGACAACACCATTCATCTCAGCCTTCTCACCTGATGTACCAGAAGCCTCAAGAGGACGTGTCGGCGTATTCATCCAGATATCAACACCACTGACAAGACGACGAGCCAACAGGAAGTCGTAGTCCTCCAGGAAGATGATCTTACCCTGGAACTCATCACGCTGAGAAATCTCGAAAATCTTCTGGATAAGTCCCTGACCAGCTCCATCTGCTGGGTGAGCCTTACCTGCGAACAGGAATATAACGGGACGCTCCGGATTATTGACAATCTTAGAGAGACGGTTCAAGTCGGTGAACAGCAGGTGGGCACGCTTATAGGTAGCGAAGCGACGGCAGAAACCGATCACCAGCGCGTTAGGATTGAAACGCTCTACCAGTTTCACAACACGGGCGGGATCACCTTGGTTCTTCAGCCATGTCTCTGTAAACTGCACTGCGATATAGTCGAACAGCTTCTCTTTCAGAGCCTGACGGGTAGCCCATACCTCCTCATCGGGACAGTTGTAGATACCATGCCAGATCTCCTCGTTAGACTGGTCGCTCAGGTGCTTCTCGTCGAAGTACTTAGCATAGACACGACGCCACTCTGTAGCACACCATGTGGGGAAGTGAACACCATTGGTGACATAGCCAACGTGGTTCTCCTCTGGATAATAACCGTTCCAGATAGGAGCAAACATCTGCTGGCTGACCCAGCCGTGGAGCTTAGACACACCATTCACCTCCTGACAGGTGTTGCATGCGAAGGTTGACATACAGAACTTCTCACCCTTATCCTCTGGATTGGTACGTCCCATGCCGATGAACTCGTCCCATGAGATACCAAGCTTAGCAGGATAAGCTCCCATATACTTGCCGAACAGACCCTCGTCGAAGTAGTCGTGACCAGCAGGAACAGGAGTGTGTACGGTATAGAGCGAAGAGGCACGGACAAGCTCCAGAGCCTGGTTGAATGTCAGACCACCCTCAATATAGTCACACAGACGCTGCAGGTTGCAGAGTGCGGCATGTCCCTCATTGCAATGATAGATATCTTTCTTGATGCCGAGTTTCTTCAACAACAGCATACCACCGATACCCAACAGGATCTCCTGCTTCAGACGGTTCTCCCAGTCACCACCATAAAGGCTGTGGGTGATGGGCTTGTCAAAGTCTGAGTTCATCTCGTTATCAGTATCCAGCAGATAGAGTTTCACACGACCAACATTCACACGCCAAACACTGGCATGTACCTGATAGTTGGTGTAAGGAACATCTATCACCAATGGGTTACCGTCCTTGTCGATCTCACGCTCGATAGGCAGTGAGCCGAAGTTCTGAGACTCGTAATTGGCAATCTGCTGTCCGTCCATCGACAAGCTCTGTGTGAAATAGCCGAAACGATAGAGGAAACCAACGGCACACATATCGACATTAGAGTCAGAAGCCTCTTTCACATAGTCACCGGCAAGCATACCCAGACCACCAGAGTATATCTTCAGGGCTGAGTGGATACCATACTCCATGCAGAAATAAGCGACAGAAGGACGCTTTGCGTCAGGTTTCACGTCCATGTACTCACGGAACAGGTCGTAAACATTCTTGACACGCTTCATCAGCGCCTTGTCTTTCAGTATCTCTTCCTTACGGGTGAAACTCAAACGCTCCAGCAACATCACTGGGTTGTGCTTCACATCATGATAAAGGTCAGGGTCAAGGTCACGGAACAGGTCACGTGCCTCGTAGTTCCATACCCACCACATATTGTGGGCAATCTCGTCCAAACACTTCAGTTGCTCGGGAAGACTTGACTTGACAGTAAGATTCTTCCACTGTGGAGCATTTGCATAATCAGCTTTAATTTTCATAATTAATAATTGTATTGAATGTTTTTTTGTTCGTTTTACTGATTCTTCATACGGGCTTCTGCCTTTTGAAGGGCGATGTCATATGCCTCATAATAGTACTTGATGAACTCGCTCCATAATGCTTTCTTGGAGAGCTCGTCAGCATGCTTACGGCATTCGTCAACCTGCTTCTTGGTCATACCAGAGAACTCAGCGACGGTATCCTTGATGGCATCGGCAACTTCTGAGTAGTTGTAGTCTGTACGATGGATGACCTTCACACCATCCTCTATCTCACCATAGCGTCCGAACTCCTTGTTTGCCCAAAGACCAAAACCTGCGAGGTCGGTGGTGATACAAGGAACCTTGAAGGCAACTGCCTCCAACGGGGTATAGCCCCATGGCTCATAGTAGGAGGGATAGATGCACAGATCGTTACCCAGCACGACATCATAGTAGGTCATATCCATGATGCCATCCTTGCTGTCAAGATAACAAGGCAGGAAGATGACTTTCACTTGGTCTTCCTTCCGATTGTGCATATCGTAGTATTTCATCATACCCAGCACATTATCATGGCTCATGTTATGCAACCAGTGAGTAACCTGCGGCACCTCCAACGGGGTGTCAAATGACTGACCACTGGCAAGACGCTCTTGTAAATCCTTACGCGGCTCCCCTACCCATCCTGGTACCTCTATGAAGGCAAGTACTTTCTTCTTTAAGTCTTTGTCACGCAGCAAACGGTTCATCGCCTCTACAAAGACATCAATACCCTTGTTGCGGAACTCATAGCGTCCAGAGGTAGACACTATCAGTGTGTCATCATCAAGGTTCTCACCCAGCAAAGCATTGGCAACTTCCAGCAGACGCTTACGTGCTGCCTTGCGTTTCTTGGTAAAGGCAGCAGTCTTAGGTACGAAACTATTATCAAAACCGTTAGGCAATACAACATCAACAGGTTTGTCGAGCAGTTCCTTACACTCATTGGCTGTGATATCACTAACCGTCGTGAAGCAGTCAACATACATCGCTGTCTGTTTCTCTATAGAGTGCTTCGACTGCATATTCAACTCCTCAGCCATCTGGTCACCATGATAGGCAAAGAGATAGTCGTAAAGGGGCTTCTGATTTCCTGCGATAGAACGACCGATGCTGGTGGCATGAGTCGTGAAGATCGTACCAATCTGGGGTAACACATTATTTATATATAAGGCACCCAGACCACACATCCATTCATTAGCATGATAGATTACACGCTTCTTGGTATGACGCAGATAATGGTTGTAGAAACTCTCTACGACCAGTCCTGCCGCATAGGAGAACATAGAAGCCTCGTCATAGTCACCATAAGCATGCAACGAGTCAACTTGATAATGATCCCATAGCCAACCGTATATCTCGTCCTTCTTCTCGAAGAACGGACGGAAATCCACCAAGATTGCGATAGGTTCTCCAGGAATCGTCCAGCGACCAACCCTAACAGTGAGACCTTGTTCCTTAGCTTCCCATTGCCACTCGGCAAAGAGTGCCTTGTCCTCACGAAAGTATGGGCTTTCTTTTTCCTGCCAAAAATCTGGACCTATAAAAATAATCTGGTCCTTCATCGCGTCCTGCAAAGTCTTTGCGCGAGTAGAGAGCACGGTGTAGATACCGCCTACCTTATTACAAACTTCCCAACTCGACTCAAAGATACAATCAGGCTTTAACATTTCTTTTATCATCCTTATACATGTATAACGGCTACAAAGATACTTATAATTTTTTTAATCATAGAACGTTTATCGATATATTTTTAGACTTTTCTACAATTAATTGATATAGATTTATTACCTTTGCCGCCATAAAGTTATTAAGATGAAAAGAACTGTTATTGTTATACTTATGGGGCTTCTGATGCTTCCCGCCTTTGCCCAAAAGGAGGGAAAGTCCTTCAAAGGCTATTTCTATAATGAGGAATATGAGGTGTTCCTTCGTATTAACTTCTACGAGAAAAATATGAAGGTGCCAGGACAAGAGCTATATGGGGAGCTGCCTGGCTATCTCGGAAGGAAAGGACATTCGTTCTGTTGGGTCATGGTGGAGGCTGAGATTGATAACGAGAAAAAGGCTTCTATGACAATGATCAACGACTTCGGCAGTGAGGACTTGGAGGCTTCGCTGACCCGCAAGAACGATTCTGTTTATATCTTCAAGCAAGAGAAAGGGAGCACTGTCAAGATACCAAAGAATGGTAAATGGCAGAAACTCCCTAAGACGCTTGAGTTCAAGAAACGCTGATTATAGCGAGATCGGTATCAGCACCTTGACACCTATATTACGTCCCATATTACAGATACCCGGACCATCTGCATACTTCAGTCGACTCAAATGTGACTGATAGGAGCGGTCAAACAGGTTCGTGGCATTCAGGAAGACAGAAGCCACTTTCCAGCCATGCCATTTGACATCTGTTCCTGCGGAGAAATGGAATAATGTGTATGAAGGCGTGGCGGTCTCTGTGTCATTAGCTGTATGAACATGACTCTGACGCAGATAACATTCCAACCCCAGACTCACAAAAGTATTGTTCAACACTTGTCCGTCACGAATAATGTCATAACGCAAATCACTGGTCCATCGAGGAGCCGGGGTAAAGGGTAGATAACGACTGTCAGAGAGTTGATGCAACTGTACGGCATTCACATACGAGAAGGTGTTCTCGAAATGCAGAGGTTCTATAGGGTGCAAATCTACTGACAGTTCCCCACCCCACAAGCGAGCATCACCTGACATATACTGAAACTCATCGCTATGCTCGTCTATCCGCTGTAAGAAGATATAGTTGTTGATGTGATTGGCAAACAGGGATAATTGGGCGGAAAGGATACTCGAGGAGTAGTCTATACCCAAATCAAACTGCCAACTGCGCTCTGGTGACAATGACTGATTACCTATCTCATAACGGAAGGTTCCCTCATGCTCACCATTGGAACCTAACTCACTAAGGTTAGGAGCACGGAAACCATGCGACAGGTTCAGACGGGCATTCCATTGTGGGGTGATACGGTAGATAACACCCAAACTACCTGTCAAGCCCCTAAAGTTACGACTAAAATCCTCAAAACGCTCCTCACCCTCGTCCATCAAGGGATAACTATGCAGATGACGATGGTCATAACGCAATCCGCCACTCAGCGTCCATTGTTCAAAGTTACGAGTGACAGAGGCAAAAGCACCAATATCAAACAGACGATAGGAAGGAATCAGGAACTCCTCACCAAGGTTCTCTGAGTGTTGCCACATTCCAGAAATTCCTGCTGCCCATTGCCAAAGTTCTTTGGTGGCAGTATAATGGACATCATAATTAATAGTATGCAGACGGAAATCAAGTCCTAACTCATCGGCTTCCTCAAACTCCTTACGACGGTTTTGCTGATAGCCGGCCAGTACCTTTAAGGATCCCTCACCAATCATCAAGGAGTTATCGAGAACTGCTTTATGATGATAGATTTTCTGATAAGCCGCAGATGGCATTAACGCACCAGTCACCTCATCACGTTCTCCTTCTACAAGTCTTGGTGTAATATGGTATGTGGAGAATTTCAAATGGGAATAGCCCCAACTGCGGTTCAGTCCCAACATTCCACTTAGTGCCTGTTCTCTGAATTGGGAGCCCCACACTTTACCGTCCCGCTTATTCTTATACTCACTGGCATCTTTCTGACTCCATCGCCAGTTCCATACGACACCTCCTTTGTTGCCTGCGAAGTCTACGGTATAGTCCCACATCCGGTTATTGGCCTGATACTCACCACCTAATGTTGCTGCCATCTGCCCTTGTGGCATCACTGGCTGTTCGTGAAGCACTAACACACCAGCCATCGCATCAGAACCATACATCAAGGAGGCTGGACCTTTCAGTATCTCGACGGAATGGACTGTCTGAGCATCTACTTCTATACCATGCTCGTCACCCCATTGCTGTCCTTCCTGACGAATACCGGCATTCACGGTCACAATACGATTATAGCCCAATCCTCGGATTACTGGTTTAGAAATACCACTACCCGTGGTAATCTGGGATATGCCGGGCTGATGAGCCACTGCGTCGATGATATTGGTCGAAGAAGTCTCTTGAAGGACTCGTGGTACTACAACAGAGACTGGTGCTGGTGAGTGGTTAGCACGTGTAGTACCTGTTAATCCTGTCACTGTAACTTCCTGCAGATGCTGCATGTGATGACTGAAACTCTCAATAGTATCTGTCTCAGTCTGTGCCGCCACGGGAGCACACAGGCATACCCATGACAGCAATATAATATATATTGTCTTCATTTTTATGTTATCTGATAAATGTTATACTAAAAACAATTTAATCAGATAACAGGGGGTGCTCGTGGGGAATGAGGACGATACGCTGCAGACAGGCACTGCTGCGTCTGGGTGAATAATAGTACTGTGTCAACCTGTCTTGCTACTGCCATTACTAAAGTCGTTGCTGCCACAAAAGACAGAGAGACGAACTGGCAGAGTACACAGTCATGGATATGAATAGTCTGTAACGAAATATGCCCTCCGTGTGGTAGGTGATTGGCACACTCGTAACAATCACCTTCCACACCGACGGCATACTGATGGGTATGCAGGGAAGAGAACGTCAATATTGGCAGGAATACCAATAGCAACAGCCTTGCAGCCCATGTTCTCTTCTGCATTTGCTTCATTTCAAATGGATTACATGTTCATACCACCATCTACCTGAATAACCTGACCACTGACATAACTTGACATATCAGAAGCAAGGAAGGTAGCTACATTGGCGATATCCTCTACCTGACCACCACGACGCAGAGGAATCTTATTAATCCACTCTTTGCGGATGTCATCAGGAAGCGCCTGGGTCATAGCTGTATCAATGAAACCAGGAGCAATAGCATTAGCACGGATTCCTTTGGGTCCCATCTCCTGGCCAATACTCTTGGCAAGGGCAATCAGACCTGCCTTGGAGGCTGCATAGTTTGCCTGACCAGCATTACCATGAACACCAACAACAGATGCCATATTAATAATACTACCACCACGCTGACGCATCATCACAGGAACACAAGCATGAATGAAATTGAAAGCAGACTTCAGATTGACAGCAATCACTGCATCCCACTGCTGCTCGGTCATACGGAGCATCAGTCCGTCTTTTGTAATACCAGCATTATTCACCAGAATGTCAACACTGCCAAACTCCTCTTTCACTGCTTTTACAACTTCTTCTGTCTGAGTAAAATCAGCAGCATTAGAGGCATAACTCTTAGCCTTAACACCCTTAGCGGCAATCTCTTTCTCTGTTTCCTCATTCACCTCCAAATCTGTGAATGCAATGTTAGCGCCTTCCTCGGCAAACTTCAATGCGATAGCTTTTCCGATACCGCGTGCAGCTCCTGTAATCAAAGCTGTCTTACCAGTTAATAATCCCATAATTCTTTGTTGATTAATATATTAATTGTTTTTAATCGTGATATGTCCTAATGCACCGTAGACAAACTTGGCAACCTGTGGCTTGGTGGTTTCTTCTAAAAGTCCATGGGCAATACGTCCATAAATATAGGGAACTTCAAGTCCCTTAATACAATAGTGGGTGATATTTGCCACCAATTCGACATTGTCAATATCAAACTCACCATCTTCCTTTCCCTCACGGAACACTTTGCAGAAAAGCTCTATCTCCGCCGCGTCAAAACTCTTGCGAACCTTCTCCACCATCCAGATATTACGGAAGAACTCAGCACGCAAATTACCATTACGCACCACCGTCTCACGAATCATATTCAAATGGGTATAAATCAGTTCCACTACCTTGTCCTGAGGACGAATCTTACGAGCGGCAACTTCATCAAGTTTGTCGGACAAACGCTCTAACTCTCCCTCGATAACAGCATAATAAATATCCTCTTTAGATTTAAAATAAGTATAGAGAGTACGGCGTCCCTTACCAGAAGCAAGGGCAATGTCATTCATCGTCGTTTTCTCCAGTCCATTCTTGGCAAACAACTGACGTGCCACGTCTACCAATTTCTGCCTGGTCTTTGATATAGACATCTTTCTATCCTCCTATATTTTCTGTATTGCACATATTGAATACAGTGTGCAAAATTAGGAAATACTTTCCAAACAGCCAAATTATTTCATGGAAAACACGCAAAAAACAACAATATTATAAAAAAACAGGATAAATATTTTGCTTTTTCGGAAAATAGTCGTACCTTTGCACCCGCTTAGAAGAAATGATCGCGGAGTGGAGCAGTTGGTAGCTCGCCAGGCTCATAACCTGGAGGTCGCATGTTCGAGTCCTGCCTCCGCAACTAAAAAGAGACGCAACCCATTTGGATTGCGTCTCTTTTTTAGTAATAATAAATTCTTACTTCAAATGTTTCATTACCTTCTCGTAATAACGCTGAGTAGCACGTTTGGAGTAGTGCTGACCTCCGTTCCATGAACGGATGGCATGCTCAACATCATTAGCGCGATTAAAGAACGACTGAATGAGGAGAAACATCTCCTTCGACTTTTGAACATCGAAACGGTCGTTCATGGTAAAGCGCTTCTTGCTCTTTCTCTTTTCCAGAATGTTATTACATTCCTTTACACAGATTGGAGTAATCTGCATGGCACCACATGAGGGACCACTGACTGCTCTGGGGTTTCCTCCACTTTCCACCTGAATAATCGCATTGATTACAGGATTCCAGTCAAAAGAGCTTCCTTTTCCATTTGTACCAGCCAATAATTCAACGGAACCAACCATTAAAATCATTGCTGTAAATACCAATTTTCTAACAACCTTAATCATAAAATTCTCTTTTAAGCATGACCGTCTCACCACGAGACTTTCTATCGCCACACTATTGTTTTCGCGCACAAAGGTACTGCTTATTTATTAACCAGCCAAACATTAATACAAAATATAACATTGATTATCAATTAATTAATATAAATCAAGTGGAGTATATCAATAATTAATCCGAATTTTAGGAGAATTAATTTGGTAATTAGAATTATTATTAGTACCTTTGCAAGCGATTTCGGATTCAACTATTCGGAGTCAACTAAACATTACAGTTAAAGTTCTAAAATTATCAATGTGTATGAAAAAACTATTAACACGTGCAGTAATTTGCATGTCCCCGTGGGCTCTAGGAGCTTGCGAGAAGGAACTTATTAGTGACGAACCAATCATTGCAGAAAGTTCTGTGAGTATTACAACTCGTTCCGTTACGGCTGAGGAAAAGATTAGTTTCCCAGTGAATGTCTATGTGTTTAACGCTGAGAGTAAGGAGTTTGTCAATCACAAGAAGATTTCCGACGGAAATAGTCCGCTCGAATTCAGCCTTCCGTTAGGCACCTATTCTTTCTACGCTGTGGGAGGAGCAGATGAAAATCAGTATGTCATTCCGTCTGAAGACGGAATAACCGAAGAATCAGAGATTATCTTGAAAGAGGGAAAGGAGCACGCTGATCTGATGACGGCTAGCAACACTATTGAGGTCAAGGAAAACAAGGAAAACGACTTGACGCTTGACATGGAGAGACAGGTCGTTCAACTTACGAATGTGACTATCAACAATGTGCCAGAAGACATTTCCAATATTGGTATCTCTTTGTCTACCAGCTACAAAGGAATAACGATTAACGGAGAACCAAGAACAGAATGGGAACATTATTATGCTCTGACCAACAATGGAAATGGGGAATGGACATTACCATCCTCAGTCATGTTACTCTTGAAAGCCGAGTCTGTAAAGGTCACAATTAGCATGACTAAACAAGACGGTACATCTAAGATGTATAGTTATACGTGTCCAGAAGATATCATCAAGAATTACCAGATTAATATCACTGCGACTTATCAGGATAATAGTGCCATTAATATCGTAGGACATATCACTGGTACTTCATGGACTGGCACCAAAGATATCACCTTCCATTTTGGTGATAACATCGATGAGGGCTTTGATCCTTCTATTATAAATGAGCCTACACCAACTCAAGG
>CAJONQ010000036.1 GCA_905235835.1 uncultured Prevotella sp. | reverse complement strand
CGGATCGACATCGTAGTATATCTGTAGGGAGTTGTAACGTTTGTCGGCAAGCATTTGTTGCTGTGCCATGAGCAGGTATTCACGGACTTTCCGCATATCGATGCCGTTCTCCAACTTCAATACGAGTTTACGGATGTTCTGCGACTTCACCTTTGCCACCGCAGGTTTGTCGGGACCAAGAACACGACCAGAGAACCACCCACGCAGACGGGAACCTAACTCTATACTTGCCGTATTCACCACGTCGTCATAACGATGCTTCAGATAGACATACACCAGATGGTAGTATGGAGGATAGTGGAATGCCTGCCGCTCGGCAATCAGGTCTTTGTAAAGGGCAATATAGTCGTTACGCACCACCTGTTGGATGACTGGCACGTCCTTGCTCTTGGTCTGTAGGATGACGAGTCCCCGCTTCCCCTTACGACCGGCTCTTCCTGCAACCTGTGCCATCATCATAAAAGCATGCTCATAGGCTCGAAAGTCGGGATAGTTCAGCATCGAGTCGGCATTGAGGATACCCACCACGCTGACCTTGTCGAAGTCCAGACCCTTTGAGATCATCTGTGTACCAATAAGGATATTCGTACGCCCAGCCCCAAAGTCCATGATGATACGCTCATAAGCATTACGGGAACGTGTCGTGTCTAAGTCCATACGAGCCACACGAGCCTCTGGGAACACCTCACACACCTGCTCCTCTATCTTCTCCGTGCCAAAGCCACGTGTCTTCAACTCCGTAGAGCCGCAGCAAGGACACTCGGCAGGTACCCGATAGGTATAACCACAATAGTGGCACGTCAACTGGTTCATCTGCCGATGGTAGGTCAGTGACACATCACAATGCTGACAATGGGGCACCCATCCGCATTGCCTGCACTCTATCATAGGAGCGAAGCCACGACGGTTCTGGAAGAGGATCGCCTGCTCACCACGTTCCAAAGCCTCGCGTACCTTATTTAATAATAGGGGAGAGAATGGTCCTGCCATCATCTTCCGATGCTGCAGGTCAGCGACATCCACCACCTGTATCTCTGGCAACTCGATACCCTGGTAGCGTTCCTTCAGCTCCACCATCCCATACTTCCCTGTCTTGGCATTATGGTAGCTCTCCAACGAGGGTGTCGCCGTACCTAACAAGGTACGAGCCTTATACATCTGTGCCAGCATGATAGCGGCAGAGCGGGCATGATAGCGAGGGGCAGGGTCTTGCTGCTTGTAACTCGTCTCATGTTCCTCGTCAACGATGACCAGTCCGAGCTTTTGGAAAGGCAGGAATACTGCCGAGCGAGCACCAAGGATGACATCGTAGGGATTCTTCGAGAGTTGTTTCTGCCAGATCTCCACCCGTTCCGCATCAGAATACTTGGAATGATAGATACCCAACCGATTACCGAACACCCGTTGCAGACGTTGCATCATCTGTACGGTCAGAGCAATCTCCGGCAACAGGTAAAGCACCTGTTCCTTACGTTCCAGAGCCTGTTGGATCAGATGGATGTATATCTCCGTCTTACCACTGCTCGTCACACCATGCAACAAGGTGACGGGTTTCTTCATCATCGACAGCAGGATATGATTATAGGCATCCTGCTGTGCCGTATTCAGTTGCTTGATCAGTTCCGGATGGTACTCGCCCCCATGGTTGAGTCGTCCCACCTCCACCTCATAGGTCTCCAGCATGCCACGTTTCTCTAACTGCTGCAGCGTGGTGGCAGAGGCATGACTCGCATTGAGCAGTTCCTCACGGGTGATCTCCTCCGTCTCTATCTCCTTCCCCAGTTCTATCTGGTCCCACCCCGACAATTCCAGATAGGCAGTGAATGCCTCCAACTGCTTAGGGGCACGCCCCAAGATATTCAGGGCGACATGCAGTGCTTTTTCGTTCTGATAGGCGGCGGTCAGTCGGATATAGGTCTCCGTCTTGGGATGATAACCGTCTTCTGCCTTCAAACCTGCAGGCAGTGCTGCCTTATAGACATCCCCAATGGGAGAAAGATAATAGTCGGCTATCCATTGCCACAACCGTAACTGCTCGGGAGTGACGATGGGATCGGCATCCATCAGCTGTGCCACGCTCTTCACCTCATAGCCCTGCGGCTGCTCGTCATGCAGTCGTGCCACAATACCTAAATAGGTCTTGTTACGACCAAAGGGTACCAGAACCCGCATACCTACCTTCACCGCCGACTGCATAGTGGCAGGCAGTGCGTAGGTAAAGGTTCCCTGCAGAGGTAAGGGTAATATGAGGTCAGCGTAATTCATCAGATGCAAAGATACGAAATAGTATTGAATTAGACAAGAAAAAAGGTACCCTTTGCCTCAGCAAGAGTACCTTTATATCTCTATAAGTAGTTTTGCTCGCTTAGAAATAGTAACCCAGACCTAACTGCCAGGTGTTGAACTTCATCTTGCCAGTACCAGTGGTACCATCTTCCTTGATATATTCAACCTCTCCACTCTTACTGAGCTGGAAGTTATAATTAGCGGTAATTTGTAACTTACTGAACACCGTAGCACCGATACCCACGTTACCACTGATATTGCTGCTCTTTAACGACCATCCCTTAGTATCTTCCAAGATAGCATTAAAACTTTTACTCTTGTCACCGATGTTGAAACCGAACTGAGGACCTGCAAAGGCGAATACGTTCACCACGCTACTCAGACCAATGCCATAGCGTACGTTGATGGGAATTTGTATAGACTGCGACTTAATCGTCTCGTCCGTCCCCTTAATCTTTGCGTTACGCTGATCATACAAGGCAGAACCATCAACACTTAACCCTACCACAGGAAGGGTGAACTTCACCGTCGGACCAATATAGAAACCCGACTTATTGGAGACGGCACTACTTATGTTATCTCCAGATATAGATGTCAGATTCAAACCACCCTTCAAGCCAAACTTCACCTGAGCTTGAGAGGGCATCACAAAAGCAACGCATGCTACAACAATAATTGTCAGTATCTTTTTCATAATCAGTCTTATTTAATTATCCTGCTGCAAAGATAAAAAAATTCCGTGAAATCTGCAAACTTTTTAACGCTTTTCTTTTTTAATGTCTTTGACGACGCACGGTGATACGGGCTTTTGAGGAGGAGCCGCCGTCAGAGGAGCTCTTACTCTTCTTGCTCTTCACACTACGAGTACGACTTCTGTTACGACTTGCCTTCTTTGCAACTTTCTCGTTCTCTGGTTGTATCTTTGCGATAGAGTCTAAAGAGTCACGCTGTGGGGTATGTCCGAACATACTACGCTCGAAGACTTGCAGTTCTTTCTCTATCTTCTCCTGCTCTTTCTTTGCTGCCGCATCTGCATTAGTGGGGTTGAAGTCCCCGAACTGAGGACGAGCGGCAGTCTGTCCCATCCGATTACCAGCCTTATAGATCTTACCCTGATAACTGTTCATCGTGAAATAATCCTCCAATGTCATGGTGGCAGCATTATTCAGGTTGGACGCCTGCACACTCTGACGACTCAGGAACGGTTCCAAGTCGGTATACTTCACCCAGAACAGGGGATATTTGGCTGCCTCACCACCAAAGTCGTCCTCTCGCATCATGACAGGACAGATAGCCATCACCTTACGACGGAACTGCGCATTTTCCTGATCATAGTAAGCCGACTCTTTCAGATAGTACATCTTCACCTCGGCAGAGGGAATGTCACTATTCTCCACACGCAGCTTACCATCACGTGTCTCGTAGAAGATGTGATAGTTGTCAAGCAACGTCTTCATCGCCACCTTCGCAGAGTCGCTGAACGACTCGTTACCATCCAGTCGGTACTCATAGACAGGGATGTAGTTGTTCAGTGCCAACTTAAAGATGTAGGTAAAGAGGTTCATCTGCTTGTCGATAGGTTCTACAGGATAATAGAGTCCTGAGTTAGCCTCGTCATTCAGGTTGATCTCACGATAGAGGTCACGACGCCATACCACATTCTCCGGCATATCCAACGAGGTGGGATACATCAGGCGGGCTCTCTGACTGAGTCCCTGATTCTGGGTTGTCACAGTCTGCTGCTGAGCCTGCTGCTTCTGTGCCTGCTGTTGGCGACGAGCCTTGGGCTGTGCCATGACGGTACCAGCCATCAGCGTTATCATCAAAAAGAATAATACTCTCTTCATATCTTCTAATCTTTTTTATTTCACTATTACTTCCATCGACGCATTCAACTTACGGGAAGAGCCGTCAGGACCTGTTGCCGTGACTCTGGATATATAGAAACGACGATTGCGTTGCAGTTTGCGGAAGGTCTCTTTCTGACGAGCCGAGAAACGGGAACCGTCGCTGACCATAGGTACGGCATTACCCATGTTGTCGAAGAAGACGGTCTCAAAACTCTGTACGTGGAAGGGAACATCCAGAATACCGTCATCGATGGCTGCTCCAATACCGTCTGCGGCTGTCAACTGAGCTTTCGACAATCCACCACCCTTGAAACGGTCGGCACCACCATCCGCCTGTACCACAATATAAGGGGTAGGGTCTGGCAGACGGCGGACACGGAACGTATAAGTTCCCATCTGTTGAGGACGTCCCGTATTGGTAGAGGTGACCGTGATGGTCACATTCTGTCCTGGGGTTGACGGACGGGCGATATACTTACCTGGTCCGACGGGCTGTAATGTACCTCCACTCATCGATGCCTGTATCTTCGTCACTGGAACACCAGGAACACTGATGCTCAACGGGTTATTATAACCGGCATAGAGCACGTTCATCAGGTCGGCACTGACTGTGGCAGAGGGGTCTACCACACTATATTTCTGTGAGAAGTCACGTCTGATCAGCTCTCCATTACCATTCTCCACTTGTATATAACCTTCCAAGGTAAAGTCACCTGTTCGTCCGGCTATGGTCTCATAGAGTCCACCCGGCAGGTTCATCTCCTTACCGCCGATAAATATCTGTGGAGCTTGTGTCGTGTCTACTGCCGCCATCACGATATGGGCAGAGAACTTATCACCACGCACCACCGTCTGTGCATTAGGAATGACATAGGCATTGAGGGCATTGACACGGATATCCTTCACGTCAATATTAGACACCAGCGTATGCAGTACGGCACCCTCCGCATTACGAACGTCATTCTGCAGCTTACTCAGCAGAGTCACCGCAGCGACCGTCGGCATCGCCTCGAACATATATTCCTGCCAGTTCTTGCCCATCGCCATGGCATCATTCGGGATCTCAGTAGTGAGATTGGAGGCAATCAGTTTCTTCTGCTTATAGTCTGTAACCATTCCTAACATCGCATTGCGATAGTTATTGATGGCATCGTATAACTCTTTGCCACGACCACGTCCCGGGGCAAGCATCACCTGTGAGGCTGCCTCAAGGTCCTCCTTATTATGGATATTACGCACATCACCGTCTTTACCGTCCGCCTCCTTCACAATGGCTTCCTTCAACTCTTCTGCCAGGTCATAGAGTTTGTTACTCATCTCCTTGACCTTTTGTGACTTATCATACCACTGCTTCACCTTCTGAGGGTTCTTCTTCATCTGCACGGCAAAATCGTCATAGATAGCAAGATTCTCCTTCGTCGCATTGAGCGTAGTACGCTTCAGGCTATCCTCCACCAAAGAGAAGCCATTGAGCACCTCTGTCGAGACATTCAATGCCAGCAATGCCATCAAGACGACATACATCAGGTTGATCATCTTCTGGCGGGGAGATACTGGACGTTTCTTTATTGCCATGCTTATTGTCTATTAACGTTCTGTACCGACATAGCCTCTATCATTCGAGCATAGATGGCATTCAACTCGGCAATTTGTTGCGCCATGTGGCGGGTCTGCTCATTAATCTCATCGATGGTACCCATCTGTGAGCTGGCACTCTTCAACTGCATCTCGTAGACACGGCTGATACCCGTCAGTGTGCGATTCAGGTTCTCCATCTCCTCGGAGTCGGCAGTGAGTCGTTTACTCTGCTCACTAACTTTCTTGAGCACCTCTGTCAACTCATTCAACTCGTCGATATAGTTGCCTGTTGCCTCTGCGACACCTGCAGGAGCACCTGTTGTCAAAGCCACAGCACCTGACGGCTGACCGATTGTCGGCACGTCCACCTGTGCAGCGACCGTGTCACTGCCTTTTACGCCACCTACGGATCCGCCACCGATCACACCACCACCATTGATGATGACAGTGCCACCACCGCCACCACTGACAGCAGCATGGGACGGCTCACCATCCACCACGGTGGCAAGCTCTCCCTCCATACCCGGATGGATGTCCAAATCCATACCATCTGCCGTCTTGTCGAAAGGACGGTCGAAAGCGGAGAGGAAGAAAACAAGGACCTCAGTACCCATACCAAGATAAAGGAAGAAATTGGCTCCTGGCAGGTGGGTCAGTTTAAACAGGGTACCCAAGATTACAATAGAAGCACCCCAGCTATAAGCATAGTTCAGGAATGTCTGACCAGGAACACTGTCCATCCATTTCTGTAACTTATAGATCATATTCAGTTTACTATACTCTGTCATTTCTTGCTACGTTTTGAATTCTTACTCTTCACCTTATCACTGGTAGTATTCGCCATACTGCGCACACAACGGAATCCGATATAGCTGCGTGGCTGGTTCTGATACTCATAGGAACGCCATGCGGAACGGATAAACGACTCGGGGTCTTTCCAAGAACCACCTCTCACACTCTTTTTCTTCAAGCGATAGGGGTCTTCCAAGGCTGCATTATACTTCAACTGCGGGTTGATATCATTCATCGACTCCACACCAGCCTCTGTGTAGATGGTACTGGTCCATTCGGCGACGTTACCCGCCATGTCATACAGACCGTTTGAATTAGAGGAGAAGATACCAACCCTGCTGGTAATCAGATTACCGTCTTTAGTATAGTTTCCTTTGTCGGGCTTGAAGTTAGCATAGAAGCAACCATTGCCTGAAACGACATCTTTATTCTCCCAAGGGAACTCATTCTGATCCTTGCCACGGGCCGCATACTCCCACTCTGCCTCTGTCGGCAAGCGATAACGCTGTACATAACGTGCCACATTACCCAAACCTCTCAACAGGTATTCTGTACGCCAAGCACAGAAAGCATTTGCCTGCTCCCAAGTAACACCCACAACAGGATAATCATTATAGGCGGCACTGGAGAAATAGTAACGCATGTAGCCCTCGTTCTCGGCATTGGGGAAGTCA
This sequence comes from uncultured Prevotella sp., assembly GCA_905235835.1. Classification (GTDB taxonomy): domain Bacteria; phylum Bacteroidota; class Bacteroidia; order Bacteroidales; family Bacteroidaceae; genus Prevotella. Next base: position 10,245 of record CAJONQ010000036.1, on the reverse strand, counting down.
TTCACCCAACAGGTGGTGTCAGGATAGACATTCACAATATAGGTATTCAGGAAATCCCATGGTCCCGTATACTGACGGTTAATCGTCTGACGGACTATTTTTCCATCGTCATCGATATAGGCAGTGTCTTTGGAAATCCAAATCTGCTCATTGGCATTCGCACGAATATCGGTATTGAGGATACGCTCTTGTGGATTCACACGATACTTGCGCTTGGCAGCCTCTGTGTAGTCATACACCTCATAACGGTAGTTCAACTGCCTCCAGTCAATCATTTTCTCACCAGTCACAGGATTATAGGTGTAAAGACTCTCAAAGGCACGCTGCTCGTCCTCGTTTGGCTTACGTGGCAAGGGCTTCTTCCAGTTCAGATGGGGAGTAACAGGCTCACCATACTTATCCTCCTCAATCTTATAGCTCTCGTCACCACCATAGTTGGGGTCGGCAAGACGCTCACGAAGGATGGAGTCACGGACATAATATACGAACTGGCGGTACATGGAATTCGTCACTTCATGCTCATCCATCCAGAAACTCTCGACAGAGATATCACGGACAGGCATGGGTTTTCCCCATAGACTGTCTTGCTGCTCGATTCCCATCTTCACATGACCACGTTTAATCATCGTCATGCCATAAGGCGTCGGCTCACTGAACGCACGACCGCTGGCACCTGTCACCTCACCGCCTTTCATAGAGGCAAGCTTCGAGCCGAAACAACTCGATAGCAACATCAACGTACAGATGCAACCTATGATACTAATGATCTTCTTCATATTCTGTTTTTATAATATTCTCACACTCTGATGACGGTTACGCCCCTTCTTGTAAAGGTTCAACTCCGTCTGATAACCCACGAACAACTCATGACAACCATTACCAAGGCCTGTTCCTGAAGTGAACATCTCATAACTGTATCCTAAACAGATACCATGAAAGTTTCCACCAATCATCGCTGTTACGGAATTGGAGGGACTATAGCCTACTCCAGCGTAAAGCATCTTGCGGTCATGCGTATATTTCACTCGTGCCGTCACATCTACCCGATAAGCACTCCCATCGGTACGTGCCAACACTGAGGGGTGTATTGTAAAGAACGGATTTCTTAGACGAATATTGTATCCACCCGTCAAATAAAACATCCTGCTCATCTCAAAAATAGAACGATCACCTATCTCTATAGAGGGTGCTGTAGCATGCAAGACTGACACGCCCGCATACCAATTCTTATGTTGATAATAGAGTCCGGCACTAAGATCCATAGCGGTTCCGTTGGCATCCGTCGTGGTGAAAACAGGATCCTCGGGTTGTTCCGTATCAACCTCAGAGCCTTTAAAGCCTTCACTAAGCATTCCACCTTGTATTCCTATGCTCAACGTACCGCCAAACAATTTCTGTTTGTAGGCATATTGTAATAGAACTCGTTTGTGCGAGAAGAGACCAATCTCGTCGTTCATCAACTGGAGACCTACCCCATGATAAGCACCCAAGAAACGCAAGGGCATGTCAGCGGCTAAATAAATAGTACGGGGATTATGCTCATAACCTGCAAAACTCATATTATAAGCACCTACGGCATTGATCTTCGACTCTTTTCCTACTGCTCCTGGGTTAAAGGATGGCTCCATCGCCCAATAATGGGCAAACGAAGCCTCTTGCTGACCCATCACAGAGATGGTCAGCATCACGAACGCTACTATCAGGAACCATTTTTTCACGAATATATAACGTTCGATTACCAAGTTTATTGTAAACGCAAGATGGCATGATAATAAGAAGAGGTGGCAAGTGCCACCTCCTTTAATACTCATCCTCGTTGAAAACTTGCCTTTTGTCGGTTTTGCGCTGATTATCAGTCATTTGCATCACTCTTAACTATTTTTAGCCAAATTAACCGCGCCATCAGAGGCGATGTGGGACGATTGGAAAGCGGGTTGGACAAACAAACTCATTAGATTCTTGTCCCTTAACAATATCACCTAATTTGCAGCGATTTACAAAACTTACATCCAAAATTGTAATATTTGGATAGTCACAAGCACAGTTCAATTGTAAAAAGGAGTGGTGGACCATATTCCTTCTCCGAGCGAGTCTTACTCATCACAGCCCTTTCCTATCCATTATCTTCAAATTCTCAAAGACTTCATCAAACCAACGCGTCTTTTTCAATTCGTACCCAACCTTTCTTGCTTCATGAAATATGTATTTATTGAAAGGAAACACTTGATTTAACTCAAACCCCTCCTTATAGTCAATATAGCTATTTATCAGATAAGCCAAATCCAACTTCTCGTCAGCAAAGAAATTTTCCAGTCTCATCAACTGCTCAATATTCACCATCACTACATCCTTCACTTCGTAATCTGCTGTAACTTTCTTTTCACCTATGATTCGTTGAAATTCTTTATTCAGCAAGTAGTTCGGGCCTTCCACATCAAAACAATCATCGAAGTACACTATCACGGGGTAGACAAATATCACACTATTGGGAGCCGACTTATCAACTTCGCTCAATATACTTGGTAACTTTTCGACTATCACATTTGCCAACTGCCCAATCCCTTTCGCATGCCCCTTAGAATTTGCAACATACTTCTCAAAAATTGCCTTTTTTATCGTCTCATAATCACCGCTTAATTTCTTTTTCGCAGCCATCTGAACATCCTTACATTCAAACACGAATATCCTATTTCGACGTCTCAGATAATAGTCTGGCATTCCCTTCCCCAGAGCCTTTTCCAGTTCTTCTCCACTATAATTCACATAATTCAAACCAAAACATTTTTTCATCAAGGTATAAAAGAAGAACCGTTCCGAGAACTCCTCGCCTAAAAACGACCGAAGATTAGCATACCCCATTGTGCCATCCAACACCCCCCTCTTAACTAAAGCGTCCTTCATATCAAAAAGGAGTCCGGTATATGCTTTATCCAGAAACATCTTCATAAACATAAAATTGTAGATATTGGGGCCCGTCTTTATCAGAGGTTTTTCCTTCATCATCAGAAAATCCATATCATGTTGATAATGCGATGGATTTAATGTCAACGAATCATAGAAACGACAAGCATCCTTCTGATTCTCACCAATGGCCATTCTGCAATTGGAAAAATCCTCTTTTCCCATTTCTAGAAAAGTCAGGAAGATATCATCCAAATAATACTTGGCACTGGGTATATCCCTTTCCTTGCAGAATTCATCAACATATTGTGCGAACTGAGTGTTATGTTTTGGGAATTCTATCAAGAGCATATAGCATTTTATCATCAACAGCCTATAGTCTCTTGGTGCTTCAATATTATCACTCTTCAAACAATTTGGCATGTAGCTCTCGACAAACTCTTCTGCCTTCATGTTGTTGTTAGGCAGCTTCTGATTCATTGCCAGACGCTCATCGCAACAAAGCATATAAGCCAGGAACAGGTTCGACAAGTCATCCTCTGTCAGCTCATCATTTCTTCCATTATAACAAGTCAGTAATCTGCTTATAAGCAGAAGCATAGCATATTTATCTATAAGGGCATAGTTCCCAAGGTTATACTGTTGAGCATACTGACCAACAGGATTCTTTACATCATCTCGCGTTTTCATTATCCATGGTGCCCAAATGTCGAAATCATGCTCACCAATAAACTGATTTACCTTCTTTGAGAGATTATATGAAATAAGTTCTATAGCGGTGTTTGATGGAACATTAGACAGCAAATCCTCTATCTTATCGTGCCTGTCTGGATAGACCACACTATAAGACAACAATACTTGCTTTTGTAATTCCATCTTCTTCATAACGTTACCCATTATTACTATTCATCATCCTTACCATTCTGCGCTCTCTATAGAAATCATATGACCCCATGGTTACACACTTTGTCTCTTTCATTCGAGCCTGCAGCTCGTCGTTTGAATTTGATTCCTGCACAATTAGTATCAATTGTTCCAAATATAGGAACCAGCTATTGAAGAATGAATTCGTTTTAGAGTCACCGCTGGTTCTCTCTTCGTTTAGGAACGGCATCCACTTCTGCATGTCCTTATTAAACTTCTTCACATCCATTATGGTCTGCTTATCATCACCGTCATATTCTGCCATCAACGGTTTATTGCATATTTCATTCATAATGCTCTTGATAAGCATTCTATCTTGGAGTGGACCAAAAGCACCTAGACATACCGAGATGCACTCAGCCGTTCTATCCAGTTTCTCTACCCTAGTAACATTCCCATTTCCATCATTCAAATCCACATACCCATCTCCCTACTCTGTATTTTCTTAATTACACCCTTCAGATGGTCTTCAATCAGAATATCTGCATAGGTCGTTTTATTGTTCTTTTTCTGCGCTAAGGCTTGCTCCAAATACCTCACAAACGGCAATTCCGCATCATATACTTGGGGATATGGAACCTGTTGTAAGAAACGTCCGTTCAGTATTTGATAGAGAGCCATCACTTCTTTAGGCTGTATTATATTCACTTTCTTAACTATATCCTCCATCGGAATACGACTTAATATTGGATAATTTAGGAAATCTGGTGTTTTGGTATCTCCATACTGAATAGTCAGTCTATTGGCTAAAGTGGGTAGGTCTTCGTTAAACTGGCGGCGCACCTCATTAATATCTGCATCTAAATTGGCTTTCGTTATTTCATCCATCTTCTTACGTTCATACTCAACCACCCACCGGCTTTCCTTGGGTATCTCTGCTTCAACCACATCCATATTTAGCTTATCAAGAATGTTCAGCGTATCTATGCTTTCATACATCCTGTCAATTCCACTGACAATCTTTGAACGAATATCCTCCTGTGATAAAGGGGTAAGCGCAGAGAAATGCTGTAAATATGTAGCAGAATTAACGTATGCCATATTATCACAGAATTGCCCTTCTTCCACATACTGCGCCAACTGTATCACAGCATCGGCCATTTCTTCATTACTCATATTCCACTGCGAATGCATAAACTTCTGCAATAATGCGTATGCGGGGTTTATACTATTCCTTTGCTCTTGACTCTTATATCCTTCCCACACAGATTTCAGACCATCCGTATCCAACGAAATACCTGCCGTAACAAAGTCAAAAATCTGTGGAGCCACTATAACAGGGAAGTTATGAGGTTTCACCAAATTCTCAAAGATATACGTAACACGACGGTATGCATACTCTCGTTGTTTTTCTGCATTTTGCTTTTCTTCAGCCTCATTTTCCCCTGTATCATCAAACAAACCTTCCATTTTCTGACCACCATCATCAAGTTCCCAATCAATAGATGAAAGTTCAACAAATAGAGCAAACTGCAACCTGTCTTTGTAGGTCAGGCGGTCTTTTTTATACTCAATTGCAACACCTACTGTGCAAGCCCACAACGACATGAGAAAGCTATCAGCCAAATCTTTGTTTTCATTATTCAGAAAGCCAAAGCAAGCCTCATAAATCTTACCGAAATGAGCCAATGCGAATTTCAATATTCTGATATTATGCAGTACAACCCGCAAACTTTTGTTTTCCTTATATGATGGGAAACTCGGGTCAATCACCTCCACTGGCTTTGGAGCCGTCATAAACTCAGTAAATTGTGATTGATAATCCTTCCTGCATAATTCCTTAAAGATAGCCACCACATCAGGCTCATAAACCAAGGTTTTCTCTATCACCTTTTCTTTGAAAACAAGCTTCGCCTCACCCTTTTGCTGCATATAGGAGTTGTTGGCTATTACTACCACTTTATAGCCACGTTGTTCAACCAACCCGTTGATGGCGCCCAATAGTGTATGAACGTCAATAGTATCAATCACACGCTCTATATCATCAAGAATGATAACGGTCTTCTCTGTGGGAATAAGTTTATAGAGCAAGCCACTGTTGTTACCCACCAATGTTTTCACGTCCACAAAACTTTCAAGCCATGAAATGGAAGAAACAAATTGCGCTCCTTTAGCTACTGCCTTGCCAGCTTTTTCCTTTCCCCAACTAAACAGCCGAAATTTCTTTTCCTCCTTCTCAGTTCCTTCACCTTCGTCGTTCTCTGGCCGTTTGTAATTATCTGCTATTCGAAGTGGTATTTCATTAACCGACTCAATACCGAATAATGATATCTTCACAGGATTCCATCCTTCTTGTAGCAAGACAGGCATTACCACTTTTTCTATATAATAAGTTTTACCACAACCCCATTCACCCGACACCATCAAAGCGCCGGTACTCTCCATTGACAGATAGTTTCTTATACCGTCTAACATATTATTGTTTTTATAGAAGTAAATCGTTGTATCAAGACACCAGCGAAGAAACTTATATTTCTTCGTCTCTTTTAAGAGAAGGATATTTGATACAAAGGTACTCTTTTTTTTCGAAAGTAGGACGTTTGTTCATCGTTTCACGAGAAATTTAAGCAAATTTTATCTAAAATCACATTCAAGTGCAACCAAAAGTTGTGATAATTGAAGATTTATGTGTACCTTTGCAGCGCATTATGGCACAATGCCATCATTGCAAGACATATTGGTTAAGATTTAGCGTTCAGCTATCAATCTTGGTTTCGAGAATGTAGGAGTTTGAGAAACATGTCATAAGATAGATAGAGTGAATGCTCACGCGATAGGCGTGGGCGTTACTTATCTATGACATGGGCATCTCCTACAGCCTTCGAACCAGATATAGTAAGTTCACGCTTTTTCTGTACCTTTTTTCTAATGGCTAAATGGTTCGAATATGGCAATTATTGATGTAGTAAAGTATGAAGTTAACGAACGAGAACTAGTATACAAGTTCCCTTCGGATGATTTGCGTATCGGTACACAACTAATCGTGTATACTGGTCAAACAGCATTTTTTGTCAAAGATGGTATAATCTGTGACCAATTTGAAGCAGGTAGTTATACCATTAATACTCAAAACATTCCACTTCTTAGCAAATTACTTAATCTTCCCTTTGGTGGAGACACGCCATTCAAAGCAGAAGTGTGGTTTGTTAATAAACTTGTAGTTCTTGATTCAAAGTGGGGTACACCATCCCCCATCCAGTTAGAAGATCCCAAATATGATATTATAGTTCCTGTACGGGCATATGGACAATATGGTATCAAAGTAGGTGATCCTAAGAAACTAATTGAAACATTGGTCGGTAATATGCCAGTGTTTTCAAGAGATCGTGTTAACTCATATTTTAAAGGGAAGGTGATGTCGGTTATTGCCAACCTCATTTCTGACAAATTGACCAAGGACAAGATATCAATATTGAATATCAATTCACACTTAAACGTTTTATCTGAGTTTGTTTTCGATAATGTTAAAGCCGATTTCGAAAAATATGGAATAGAATTGGTCAATTTCTATTTCCTTTCCGTTAATGTTCCACAAGATGACCCAAGTTTCCTGAAACTGAAAGAGGCAAAGGATCTGGCTGCCAGGCTCAAGATTACAGGAAAGGATGTTTACCAAATGGAAAGGAGCTTTGATGTGCTAGACATTGCGGCTGCGAATGAGGCAGGTGGTGGTAACATGTTAAATATGGGTGTCGGCTTAGGAGCTGGCATCAATGTAGGGAATCAGGTGGGCAATATAGCTGCCCAGAATTTATCGACAAACAGCGTACCACCGATTCCTCAAATGAATTCTTTTTATGTTGCAATAAACGGTACTCAACAAGGTCCATATGATTTAGTATCACTAAAGGAACTAATCAGTCAAGGAAAAATTAATAGCAATACGCTTGTTTGGAAACAGGGCCTACCAATTTGGATTGCCATTGCATCAATTCCTGAACTTGCGTCATTATTCAATTGTCCACCTCCAATCCCTTCAATGTAATAGTTATGAAGAGTTATGTTTTAACAATAGGAATTGCTTTCCTCATATTGAATGTCCTTATCGGATTAATCTGCTCATCGCTGAGTTGGGTTAACATTTCTGCTTCAAGCGTTGCAATACTCTTGAACACTGCTTTGGCATATTATATGTTTGGCGATAATGTCAAAACTCCATTTAAAATTTCATTAATGTTCATTATCCCTATAATAACCATTAGTGAATACCTCATTGCATTATTCATGCCTAACAAACTTGAGAATAATTATGCCTTGATTATTATTCTGATTCTTCTGTTTTTAGAATCAATTATCTATTTGAGCATCAAGAAAGTAAGCACAAAATAGGATATGCAAGACGATTTTAATATTTGTCCTAACTGTGGAGCCACAATGCAGCAACATAGTTTTACCTATGAGTGCGAATACTGCGGTACTATTGTGCTTAAAGATGGTCTCTCGGAGTTATACTACAAAGATGATTTGGAAAGTAGTATAGAGGATAAATACAGCTATCTTAATAAGAACTACTCGTATGCTTCTCAAAGCAAGCACTTCTCTTGTGTTAAAGACGACAATAGGTATGAGATTAAAACGGCTACGTCATTTTATGCAAATGACGGCAAGTACAATAAGGTAAATGATTTTAGCTTTTCTCTGTATTATGATAACAATCGAGAAACGGAACATCTCTATCTATGTGTCTATGCAAATAAATTTTCTAGTAATCCTCAGTTGTCAATATTAATAGACTGGGAATTCTGTGTTCGTCCCGTTTTCGAAAAGACAGAAGAGGATGTCATATTCTTCAATATAACACGTAAGGAACTTCAAATAATATGTGAGGCACATTTTGTTCAGATGGCTTCAAACTGTTTTGAAACAGGAATGGCATTGTTTAACGAATTTCCGTCATTTTGTAGTAGATTCTATCATTTTACATTTGACAAGCGTAAATATATATATTCATTGCATAAAAATTTAATAACAGATAGATAATATGGCAAACAGATTTCTTAAAGTCGATTACGACAAATTTGCAAACAAGACAGTGACATCCATGAAGGATGAGTACAATGTGAGAGCTAATGTCATTAAGCTAAAAGCGATGCTAAGACATGTGTCTATGCCTGACTTAGACTCCCTAGTTTTGGACTTGAATTACGACGGGCTGGAATGGTTCTTCCTTAGTCATGGTAATTTAACCATCAATATTAACGATGTGGAAAATATCGTTCTAGAGCCACATGAGTCATATACAGACACTTATACTGGTTACGAAGATTGTCATTGTGTTGAATCTAATTGGTACCAACTTGATCAGGAACTTTTGAAAAAGATTTGCGATGCAAAAACTCTTGATTTCAAGATTGCTGGTGCAACGACGTATGATATAGCAAAAGGAAACAGATTTATTGAATATGCTCAGAAATTCTATAATGGTTTTTATGACGAGGAGGCGTATAAAGAGGTAGTTGCTGAGCCCACTCCTAAACCCAAACCAGCAACTACAGAATCTACCCCATCTCAACCGTCAACATCATCTTCATCAAGTGGTTGTATGGTAGCTTTACTAATGGCTTTTAGCGCATTATCGTCTTTAGCTTATTGCATTTCCTTCCTTTTCAGAGTATTTTAAGATAAATAAAGAAAGACTCTTCTAATAGATGGGGAACATTTTGATTAAGCTATAATCTTAATCATTTATCTTCCCCATCCGTTCTTTTTCTTCGTACCGTCCCAGTTGGTGAGTTCGTTATTGGAACCGCCACCACCGCCAAAACTGACGCTACGGCCGCCAGCGGCAAGCAGTAAGTTCGCCATCAAATCCTTGGAGACCGTCATCGCATCACAGAGTTGTCTGGTACGGGAACCGGTGAGATTCATTTTGAAATCTGATGAGATGCTATGACAAATGTCAGGACTGCCAATCCTATTGCCATGAATACGACTTGAAGCATTGCTGTCATTCTATTACCTCCCAATGGCCACCTTTGTCAGGGCCGATACGCTTTATTATTCCGCTCTCTCTGAGTTTGCGAATGTTATACTTAATTCCGTCAGTTGTAACACCACACACCTCTGCAAGTTCTTCTCGTGAGATATATGGATTAAGTTTTATCTGTTCCAGTATTTTCTGGGTAGTTTTCTGGGTAGTTTTCTGGGTAGTTTTCTGGGTAGGATCTATTTCACTACTCTGTAAAGTGGGAACATAAGGGATTTCTATGCGGTAAACGTCCTGCTCCTCTATGACGGGCTCCTTGCCATTAGCATATAGTGGAGTGTACTTGAACATCTTCCGCATACCACTACCAAGCTCTTCTACGATTCCCATTTGATAGAACACCTTGGCAATCTTTGGATTCTTGCGATGGGGACGCATAGTCTGGAGGTCGATGTGACCATAGACGTATGGGATGTTCCAGTTCTCGGTAACGA
>CAJONQ010000035.1 GCA_905235835.1 uncultured Prevotella sp. | reverse complement strand
GGCAGTATTTGCTACAACATTGACCGCTAACGCACAGTTTGAGAAAGGCAAGGCATACTTAGGTGCAGGACTCAGTGGATTGGATATCAGCAGTCAGGCAAAGAAATTCCATTTCGGAGCCAATGTGAAGGCAGGTTATCTGTTTATGGACAATCTAATGGCTTTGGCACAGGTGGGCTATGATCATCTTGATGATACTCCTGATGCGTTTACACTAGGTGTTGGAGGCCGTTATTATATTATCCAGAACGGTCTTTATCTAGGTGCATCTCTGAAGTTCCACCGTGCAGATGGCGTTAACGATTTCCGTCCTGGTGTGCAGGTGGGTTATGCCTTCTTCCTCTCTCGTACGGTAACCATTGAGCCAGAACTCTACATGGACTTCTCTACTAAGAAGTTCGAGAACTCTGCTTTCGGCTTGGGTGTCGGTATCGGTGTTTATCTGTTTAAGGACCAGTATACATTCAAGAGATAGCCGATGTTAAGCGTTGAAGAGTTAGTTGATCGTCTGATAGACCTCTCGTTTGCGGAGGATATCGGTGACGGTGACCATACCACCCTTTGCTGTATTCCTGAGGATGCGATGGGTAAGTCCCATCTGCTGATCAAGGAAGACGGTATCCTTGCCGGTGTAGAGATTGCCAAGGAGGTGTTCCGTCGTTTCGATCCAGACATGCAGGTGGAGGTATTGATGCAGGATGGCACGAAGGTGAAGAAGGGCGATGTCGCCATGATTGTCACTGGTCGTGTCCGTTCTTTGTTGCAGACCGAGCGGCTGATGCTGAATATCATGCAGCGTATGAGCGGTATCGCTACGATGACTAACCGTTATGTGGAGCGTTTGAAGGGAACCCACACCCGTGTGCTGGATACCCGTAAGACCACTCCAGGTATGCGTATGCTGGAGAAGCAGGCAGTGAAGATCGGTGGTGGTGTAAACCATCGCATCGGCTTGTTTGACATGATCCTGCTGAAAGACAATCATGTGGATTTCGCAGGAGGTATTGTTAACGCGATCGACCGTTGCCATCAGTACCTGAAAGAGAAAGGACTCGACTTGAAAATAGAGATTGAGGTTCGTTCTTTCGATGAGTTACAGCAGGTTCTTGACCATGGTGGTGTTGACCGTATCATGCTCGACAACTTCTCTGTACCCGATACGAAGAAGGCAGTTGATTTGATAGCAGGTCGTTATGAGACAGAGTCGAGTGGTGGTATTACATTTGATACGATTCGTGACTATGCCGAACAGGGTGTCGACTTTATCTCAGTTGGTGCATTGACCCACTCTGTCAAAGGACTCGACATGAGTTTTAAAGCATGCTAAGCACACTCTTTATTGGTATGTTGTTGGCATCAGCCAACGTGAAATATCATCCGCCAGTGGATTACACAATCACACTGGCGGGTAATTTTGGTGAGCCACGCCCCAACCATTTCCATGGAGGACTGGACATCAAGACCGATAATGTGGAGGGTAAGCATATCTATGCTATCGGTGATGGATACGTGAGCAGACTGACCGTCGGCATCAATGGTTTCGGCAATGCAGTCTATGTGACCCATCCCGAAGGTTATACCAGTATCTACTGTCACTTGAAGAAGTTCTCTCCCAAGTTGGAGAGGATGGTGCATCGTACAGGAAAGCATGACGAGCAAATCGATTTGCGATTTACCCCGATAGACTTCCCAGTGTCACAAGGACAGTTAATCGCTATCAGCGGTAATACAGGACATAGTACGGGACCTCATCTGCATCTGGAGATTCATGATACGAGGACGTGGGACATGTTAGACCCCTTAGACTTCCTCTCACCATACGTCAATGATTCCGTAGCACCACAGGCTCATAGTGTGATGGCTTATCCCGTCATGGGGGAGGGTGTTTTCAATGGTGGAAGTAACAAACAGACCTTCGGATTCTCCTCCCAACGTATTGAACAAGAGTTGACGGCATGGGGAAAGGTAGGCTTTGCTTTATGGGCAGACGACTATATGCAGGGTGTTTACAACCATTATGGTATCCGTGAGACCTTACTGATGGTTGATGGTAAAGAGGTGTTCCGTGCTAATGTAGGACGTATTCCAGTCTATAGTAACCGTCAGGTGAACTCATGGGGCGACTACCAACATTGGTTGCATCACAAGACATGGTACATGCGTTCGTATATCCCGAATGGTGTTTCCCTGCCTATCCTGCAGGCAGATGAGAACAACGGCTATGTGATGTTCAACGAGGAACGTCCTTACCAGTTGACTTATATCCTGCGTGACTTCATGGGTAATGAGTCACGGTATGAGTTTACGGTGATGGGAAAAGAAGAGCATATCCCTACGATATCCCCACAGCGATATAATGTGCGTTATGACCGTCTCTCTATGATCTCCTTACCAGGGATGCAGTTGACGATACCCGCAGGAATGGTGGAAGAGGGACTGACGGTCGTTCCGAAAGTGGACAAGGGTAGTATCTCCAAGCGTTACACCTTCGCCCAGCAGGCTTGTCCGTTATTTGGGTGGGCTGAGTTAAGTATAGCCATTCCACAAGGAGTGGATACCTCTCTTCTCTATATTGACAGTGGAGGACATGATATGGGTGGTGTTTGCCAAGATGGTTGGATGACTACTCGTATCCGTGAGTTGGGAGCCAGTTATGAATTGAAACTAAAAAATAAAAGAGAATAACCCATGAAGAGATTTTATTTATTGGTCGCTACCATGCTGATGGTAGTATCAGCCAATGCTTGCACGAATTTGATTGTCGGGAAGAAAGCAAGTACCGACGGTTCTGTCATCTGTAGTTATAATGCGGATTCCTATGGTGCTTACATGACCCTCTACCATTATCCTGCCGCCAAGCACCAGAAAGGTGACAAGCGAAAGGTGTATGAGTGGGACACTAATAAGTATCTTGGAGAGATTGACGAGGCACTGGAGACCTATAATGTGGTGGGGAATATCAACGAGTGGCAGGTCACGATTGGTGAGACCACCTACGGAGGTCGTGAGGAGATGGTGGACTCAACAGGTATCATCGACTATGGTTCCCTGATTTATATTACCTTGCAGCGTTCTAAGTCAGCACGAGAGGCTATCCAGATTATGACGTCGCTAGTGGAACAGTACGGCTATTGCTCGGAGGGTGAGACTTTTACGATCTGCGACCCCAACGAAGCATGGATCTTAGAGATGCAGGGATGTGGACCCGACCGCACCGTCTCCAAGGAGCGTACCGTATGGGTTGCCGTCCGTATTCCTGATGATGCTATCTGTGCCCATGCCAACCAGAGCCGTATCGGTCAGTTTAACATGAAAGACAAACAGAACGTCCTCTATTCGAAGAACGTCATCAAGTATGCCCGTACGAAAGGTTGGTTCAGCGGTAAGGATGAGGATTTCTCTTGGAAGAAGACTTACGCAGCTCCCGATTTCTCCGGTCGCCGTATCTGTGATGCCCGTGCCTGGAGCTTCTTCAATCATCATAAGAAGGGGATGGAACGATATCTGCCATGGGCAATGGGACTTGACAAGAACGCGGAGGATATGCCTTTATGGGTGGTACCCGACCAGAAGGTGAGCGTGGAGGATGTGATGAATGATATGCGTGACCATTATGAGGGTACCCCTATGGAGATTGATTCTGCGGATGTGGGTGGTGGTATCTGGCAGATGCCGTACCGTCCTACACCTTTATATTATAAGGTAGACGGCAAGAAGTATTTTAACGAGCGTCCTATCTCTACCCAGCAGACAGCATTCTCCTTTGTCTCTCAGATGCGTTCTTGGCTACCTCGTGAGGTGGGAGGCTGTTTCTGGTTTGGTAATGATGATGCCAATATGATCGCTTATGTTCCCATCTACTGTTCGATGACCCGTCGACCAGAGTGCTTCAATGCTCCTGGAGCTGACGATGTGACATTCTCAGACAAGAGTGCCTTTTGGGTTTGTAACTGGGTGAGCAATATGGTATATCCTCGTTATTCGTCAATGTTCCCTGACTTAAAACAAGTTCGTGATTCCTTGCAGCATGCCTATCTCACGCAACAGGAAGCTATAGAGGCGAAGGCAAAAGGTATGTCCTCAGTCGAGATGCAGCAGTTCTTGAACGACTATAGTATTCAGCAGGCACAACAGATGCTGGCACGATGGAAGCAGTTAGCAACCTTCCTGATTGTCCGTCATAATGATATGGCACGGAGACCCGTAGATGCCAACGGTCAGTTTAAGAAAGGTAAGTACGGATTAGGGGCGACTGTCGAGCGTCCGGGTTATCCGCAACCGTTTGCCCGTAGGATAGTAAAAGAGACAGGTGATCGTTATGCGTCACCAGAGTAATCAACAAGTGGGACTCAGGCGAGTTCCACTTGTTTTGTATTTATTATTGTGCTTTACATGAATTTTATAGATAAAAGTTTTGTTGGTAAATCATTTTTAACTATCTTTGTAGCCGAATGGTAAATATAGAAACCTAAATAAATATAATATGAAAAAGCTAATACTGTTAGTTATTGTTTGTTTTGTCGCCTTGAATATAAGCGCACAAAACATCAAGGTTCTTAAGTTCGAGCGGTTGGAGAAAGATATGACTGCCAACACGCATGGAATGCAGAAATTGGACCAGAACGGTGAGAAGGCTGCCCTGATTAAGATTCAGGCGCCAGAACGTGGCTTTACCTTTGACGGAGGCTCGTTGGGTATTGTCGCCAGTGAGGAACATGATGGAGAGATATGGCTCTATGTACCACGTCGAGCCAAGAAACTGACGATTCAGCACAAAGACTATGGTGTGCTGCGTGAATATTATTACCCAGTACCCATCGATGGTGCCCGTACCTATGAGATGTACTTGGATATCGGTATCGGTCGTTACGTCACGATTAACTCACAGATGGTGAACTCCACCATCTATATCGATGGGGAGCGAGTAGGTCAGTCACCCATCAACCATAAGTATCTGAACTATGGTCGCCATACGGTACGTGCCCTGAAAGACCGCTACGAGGGTGAGACGACTTTTATGATTACCACGGATGATGCTTCCAGTCTTCGTCTGATCAATGTGGAGCAGCGTGATATGTCTGACCATTTCGGTGATGTCACCGTGAATGTCGAGAACAGGGCAGAAATCTGGTTTGAGGGCAAGAACGTAGGAAATGGCAGTTGGCAGACCCAGTTGCGTGAGGGCTCTTATACCATAGAGACCCGCAAGGCAGACTGTGACCCGGAGAAGACTTCCTTCACTGTGGTGGCACGGACTAATAATATCGTACAGGCTGCTCCTCCAACCCCGCATACTGGTCGACTGAACCTTTATACTCGTCCACGTAATGCCCAGGCTACTATCAACGGTACCGATCCCATCGACCTGACAGAGTCACATACCCTGCCTATCGGTACCTATCAGATTAACCTGAGTCGTAAGGGTTATGTTAGTAAGAGCGGACTGGAGTATACTGTGAAGCACAACCAGACCACACGTGACACCATTACCTTGAGCCGGGTTCAGTATATCAAACCCAACTCTTTCTATTTCGGTGCAGGTTATGCCATCCGTTCCCTGGGTGGTATTAATGTGCTGGCAGGCGCCACCTACAGGAGATTTGATTTCCAGGTTAGTTATACCTTTGGTTTAGGTGCGTCGGAAGACGTACCCTGGTATTCTACCGACGGTAACGACACTTATCTGAGTACCATCAGCTACAAACGCTCCACACTTGCCTTTAAAGTGGGATACCAGTTCGCATTGACAGAGCGCATAGGTATTGTACCACAGTTGGGCTATGAGATTGAGCGTCTGTCGGGTACGGTACAGAACGGAACGAATCTCTATGGTGATGGCTCCATCGCCAATTGCTTGTCATTGGGTGCCAAGTTACTCTATGCTCCACTGGAGCGTGTTTATGTGTTTGCTGCTCCAGCTTATTCGATTGGTGTCAGCAAGGATGACAACTTTGAGCGCATCGCTGACAACAGCGACATCTCGGCAGGTGGCTTTATGATGACTTTAGGTGCCATCTTTAACTTCTAACCTATACCTTAATTATTATAATAGAAAGAACGATATGAAGACAAGAAATATCATCACAATACTCGCTGCGCTGCCTCTCATTGCAGGAATGACAGGTTGTAAGTCTGACGAGGAGTTGACAGCGAAGCCCGCCAACGAGATACTGATAGTAGAGGGCGGTAATATCGAGATGCGCTCAGGCGATGAGACCAAAGATGTGTCTATCACAGCAAACTGTGCTTGGGAGATGGAATATGACCCTACAGAGTGGAACTCTCTGACTGTTCAGCCACAGCGTGGCAAGGGTAATGGTAATCTGGTGATCACTACCGACCAGAATACCACGGTTTATGACCGTGTCGGGACTATCACTCTTGAGTCTGATGGTGGACTCAAGCAGAAGATTGAATTGCGTCAGGTCAGTGGTGACCCCACCATCAATATCTCCGCAAAGACCATGAGGTATTCGGCTAATCCTACCAGTGCTCAACTCTTGTCTATCAAGAGTAATGTAGAGGGTTGGAAGATTCAGATGCCTTCAGGTGTTGACTGGCTGCATCTTGACAAGACGTCTGGTAATGTAGGTACGGAAGTTGTCAACATTACGGTTGACCCCAGTCAGAATGATGTGGCACGCTCTGCCGCTTTCACGATTCTCTATGGTTTGAGCAGTGCCGATGTGTTAGTGGCACAGGAGGGTATGAATAGTGACGACATTACGTTAAGTGTGAGCACCGACGAGATTGATATGGATCCCAGTGGCGGTGATTATGTCCTCCATGTGCAAAGTAACGCTATCTGGCGTGCCTTCGTTCCCTCTTCCGCACAGTCATGGTTGACGATAGAGCCGGCAGTGGGTGCGGGTAATGGTGAGATTCATGTGCATTGCCAGCCTAACAATGACACCGAGCGTGACCGTCTGTCAGTCATCGTCATCATCGCTGGAACCCAGAACCCACAGCAGGTTGACGTACTCGTACAGCAGGGGAAGGGTAGAGTCCAGTATCCGACACTGAGTGATATGGAGATGCTGCGCTCTCAGGCGATGCCTACCGAGGCTATGCTCTTCTTTGAGTTCAGTTCAGCCTCTGATGTTGGGGCATACGGCTTCTGCTGGAGCTCGTCTAATCAAGTTCCTACCATCAATGACGAGGTACAAGAGATGGGCAACGGTGGCACAAATGGCATCGTGGAAGGTCATGTGGGAGGTCTGACTCCTCAGACCACCTATTATGCCCGTGGTTATGTGAATTTCGGGGGTCAGGTATTCTACACACCGAATGTGCTGACGTTCACTACTCCTGCAGAGACTGTTGAGCCTTCTGACAGTGACAACCCAGATCCTAATCTGTCGAGAGGATTATAATATAGATTATAGTGTAATAGCATAAAAACGATAAGCGTTATGAAGAAGAGACTATTAACCATCATATTCGCCCTCACTTCCCTAATGGGATGGGCGCAAACAGTCCAAGCACCCGAATTTAACTTTGAGGGTGACAACCTCGTGATGACAACGGGGACGGCAAATGCCAGTATTTTCTATGCTGTGGCAGACTTGCCAGACTTGCAGGATGAGACCGTGACAAGTGTACAAAACAGTCTGACGCAGCTGAATACATATTATGACAAGCCTATTGAGATTAAGAGCAATGTGGTTATCAAGGCGATTGCCGTGTCGGATGAAGGTGGAACAACTGTCGAGTCAGACACCACGTTTCTTGCCTACGGATACACCTTATGGGTAGCACTGCAAACAGCGATGGACCGTGGTAATACGGTTTATGCGAAAGCCAATGGTAATCCAGCCGTGGATACTCAACTCTTGAGTGACTTGCAATGGGCTATAGAGGAGGGAGAGATGATGATGGGAGCCCGTGGCTCCGCCCCTTATTTCGAGGCAGAACGCTTTGCCCAGACAATCAATAACTTGTGCGACCAGATAGAGGCAATCATCGGAACTGATGAACCATACGCCGTCCTCAGTAATAACAATACCGTCCTGACGTTCTATTATGATGACCAGAAGGATGCACGTGGGGGTATGAGTGTTAATAATAGTAACCTCCAAGATAATGCATCACCTTATGGTACTGCTACAACTGCTGTTTTTGATGCTTCATTTGCCAATTACAAGCCTACAAGCACTGCTTATTGGTTTATGAATTGTCCTTCTTTGACCAGTATCACTGGCATTGAGAATCTCAATACAGAGGATGTGACTGACATGAATAGAATGTTCTTTGGCTGTTCTGGTCTGGCGAGTCTTGACGTGAGTAGTTTTAATACGGCAAATGTGACGAATGCGGAGAATATCTTCAACGGCTGCTCTTCCCTCGCAGCTATTCAAGCTGGCAATGCCAATATACCTGCAGAGCAGTATGCTCAGATTGAGAACCCGAACCTGTTAGTTTATGTCAACGACGCATCATTGGCTCCTGCTGGTGTTCAGAATGTGGTGATTAACGGTGTTGCCTCGGAGATTATCCTGAGAGACGCGATTGCCGGTAATAACAACTGGTACTGTCCACAGCCCTTCACGGCACAGAAGATCAGTTATACCCGTAACTTCCAGCAGCAGACACAGATTGGTGTGAGCCGTGGCTGGGAGACCATCGCCCTGCCGTTTGACGTACAGACGGTAGCCGCAGAGGACAGTCGTATCATCACACCGTTTGGTGATGCCAGCAGCAGTTATCATTTCTGGTTGCGTCGTCTGACGCGTAACGGACTGCAGAGCGTGACACAGATAGAGGCGAATACCCCTTATTTGATTAGTATGCCGAACTCGCCAGAGTATCCTGAGGATTATAAACTCGCAGGAAAGGTGACCTTCTCTGCGGAGAATGCGAGCGTTCCCGAGTCGAATCTTGTCTTTGACGAGAATGCCGACTTCTTCATGGCACCTGTCTTCGAGCGGATGGAGGCTCAGCAGTATGTCTATGCGTTGAACGTAGGAGAGGAGCGTGCCGGTCATCCAGAGGGTAGTGTGTTCGAGCAGAACTACCGTGAGTTGCGACCCTTCGAGGCATTCACGAAGCATCTGAGCGGTGGCGGTGCCCGCTTCCTGTCACTCGACGACCTGAACAATGGCAGTACGACAGGACTGCAAGAGTTGAAGGATGGAAGAATGGAAGAATGGAAGAATGGGAAGGATGATGTATATTACGACTTGAACGGTCGTCGTGTGCTCTATCCGTCGAAGGGTGTCTACATCAAGAATGGACAAAAGATCATGATGAAGTAATGAGTGTCTTCAAGGTGTAAATACTCTTGTTTTGTAAAGGAAATATACCAAAATTTATGTATGACTTTTTGGAGCTTCTGGAAAATCTGGAGGCTCCAAATTGTTTATTTGGGGCAAAAAAGCCCCTTGTTTTTGCCTTTGGGGTAGTTAGTCGGTACCTTCCTACCCGTCAGGTACCGACTTCGTACCCTTTAGGTGCCACCTTCCTCCCTCGAATGTAGGGGCTAAACAGGGCTTTTTTACCGCTTTTTCACCCCTTTTTTAGAGGTAAAAAAGTCTTCCAAACGGATAAATTGCTGTCACTCAGTCTGTTACCGTAACCCCTCTGTTTTTGCGTATTTGCGACCAACTGCCGACTTGTTTGAAAAAACGCCCTTCTACAGAAGCACTTTGTCAGAATTATTCCTTGTTTTCCACGATTGCTGTTTCTCCTTCCGACAAGTGCCTGTCGAGCAGTTGAACATAAAAAATACTCCAAAAAATTTGGCACTTTCTTGACTTATCCTTATCTTTGCAAACGAAGACAGATAGATTTTAATAAATCTAAGACTTTAGATATTTGTAAACACAGAAGGAATGATGAATATAATTCATAAACATCTTAATCGTTTTATGAGAAGAATAGTTGCTTTATGCTCCTGTCTCTTGCTGGCACTATGTGTCTCGGCACAGGAATGGGAGACCGTTAGGGATAGTGAGGACTATGTCTACGGCGAAGGGTGGGGCAGTACTGTCGTTGAGGCTGAGAAGAATGCCCTGTCCAGTCTTATTGGTAAGATTGCCACTAATGTGACAGGAGAGGCTCAGAGTTCTATCAAGGTGCAGCATGGAGACGGTAAACTGAACGAGGAGTCACAGTTTACCCAGACCGTCAACACCTATTCTCAGGCAACGCTGACCAATACGGAGCAGCGGGTGCTGAAGGGCGAGCCGGATGCATACGTCGTGCGTTGGATCAAGAAGTCGGAGGTGGAGAAGATCTTCGAGTCCCGTAAGCGCAAGGCGATAGACTTGGTGGAGTCAGCCCTCCGTGCCGAGAAGAAAGGTAAGGTGGACGACGTGTTGCGTAACTTATATTGGGCGTTGACACTCTTGAAGTCGTTGCAGCATCCTAATGAGGTGATGTACACAGACGACGATGGTGAGGAGCATGTGCTTACCAACTGGATCAAGGAGGAGATGGAAGAAACCTTCGACGACCTGAAAGTCATCTATGACAGTCGTGAGGGTAATGATGTCCATCTCTCCATCACCTATGATGATAAACCCGTGAACAGTGTCGACTATCGTTTCTGGGACGGTCAGTCATGGAGTGCTATCTATAGTGCGAAGGACGGCTGGGGTGTTCTGGAGCTGGCTCCCGGCTACGAGGGCTCACAGGTACAGTTGCAGTTCGAGTTTGAGTATGCTGGAGAGGCGAAGATCGACAAGGAGGTCGAGATGGTGCTGAACGCCGTCAAAGGTACTCCCATGCCCGATGCCTTCGTCAATGTGAAGCTCCATACCAAGGAGAAGCCCAAAGAGATCGCCGCACGCCGTCAGCAGATGGCTTCCCAGTCGTTCACCACCAACAGTGCGGAGGTGATTGTTCCCCCACAGCCTATTGCGAAGAAAGACAAGGACGCCTCTAAGTATATGTCAGCCTTGGAGCAGGTAGTGAAGGCGATCAAGCAGAAGAACTATGATTCGGTACGCTCGTTCTTCAGTGACGAAGGCTGGGATATGTTCACCAAGCTGATGAGGTATGGTAAGGGAAAGGTCCTCGACTCGTCGGATATCCGTCTCTATGACGATAAAGGCAGTGTGCTGGTGCGTGGACTGCGTATGTCGTTCTCCTTTGCCTCCGGTGTCAGGAAGTCGTTTGTGGAGGATGTCGTCTTCGCTTTCAATGATGACCAGAAGATCGACAATATCGCCTTCGGATTAGGAAAGACCGCTGAGGACGATATCCTGAACAAGGGTGTGTGGGAAGAGAAGTCACGCTTCGCCATCATGAACTTCCTGGAGAACTATAAGACCGCATACGCCTTGAAGCGTCTCGACTATATCCGTTCCATCTTCGACGACGATGCCGTCATCATTACTGGCTCGGTCGTGAGCAGGGCGAATAAGAACGTCAATATCGAGAACCAGTCTTCTATCAGTCAGGAGGGTAACTTGATTATCAAGAAGAACCGCCAGACGAAAGACGAGTATCTCGCCAACCTCAAACGCTGCTTCGAGCGTAATGAGTTCGTGAACATCCGTTTCTCCAACAATGATGTCATCAAGATGGGTACCGGCGGAGAGTCGTATGCTATCCAGATCCAGCAGGACTACTATTCCTCTACCTATGGTGACAAGGGATACCTGATGCTCATGGTGGATATCAACGATCCTGCCAAACCATTGATAAAACTAAGAACCTGGCAGCCAGAGAAAGACCCCAATTTCGGGCTTTACGGACCAGGCGACTTCTAAATAGCAAATACATTAACCCAAAAACAATTAAAAGATGAAAACAATGAAATTTCTAGTCATGGTTGTTGCACTGTCATTCTCTATGAGTGCGATGGCTCAGAGTTCAGTTCAGACTAAACTGAAAGAGAACAAGTCCGCGTTGAAGAAAGAAGATGTCTCTAAGGACGCTCAGAAGGAAGCCAAGCGACTGAAGAAAGAGGGATGGACAGTATCACCCGGTGGACTGCCCCTGGAGAAGCAGGTGAATCGTCTGTATATGTTTATGGAACAGTATGACGAAGATATGAATCCCCTCTATTTCGACGGTGAGGGACGCTCGACGGCAGAGAACTTCGCCGCCGCTCAGATCCAGGCTACAGAGCTGGCACGTCTGAATCTTGCCGGTAAGATCAGCTCGGAGGCGACAGGTATCATCGATAACCTCGTGGCTAACAAGATGCTGGCTGGTGATCAGGCTGCCTCTATCACCACGACGATGTCAGAGAATAAGACCATCTTCTCCCAGAAGTTGGGACGTCTGCAGACTCCTCTGGTTGTTACCCGTGAGCTGAAGAACAAGAACAAGGAGGTGATGGTACGTGTCGTTACCAAGGCATCTTCCATCCAGGAGATTGCGAAAGACGCCATCCGTGCCGAATTGGAAAAAGAAGGCAAAGAGCTGAGCGAGGAACTGAAGGCTTATCTGGGTAAGGATTAATGGGCACTCTCTGGAAATACTTCGCTGTGACGGTTCTCTCCTTCTGTCTGGTAGGAGTCTATGCGTTGGCGGCTTTCAACCTGAAAGTCTTCAATCCTATTGCCGAGATTCTCGACGACTACTCGTTCACCGATTTCTATTATAAGTTGCTGGACGGGGCAGGAGAGCGTGACACCAGTCGCATCGTGACCATTGTGGACATGACGGAGCTGCGGAAACGCCGTGACTTCGCCGACCTGTTCATGGAGGTGAATGCCCTTCACCCCAAGGCAGTCGGTGTCGATGTGGTGTTTGAAGGCTATAAGGATGAGGATCTGGAGGGAGACACGCTGTTGGACATGGCAGTCAAGCAGCTTCAGAACTATGTGTTCTCCTACAAGATCATCGACAGCATGGATGGTGAGACCGTTCACTCGTTCTTTACTCCCAGCGACTCCGTCACCGAGGGCTTCACGAACATGCCCCGCCAGCTCTATGGCGGTATGAAGCGCAGTGTGAGCATCGGTCGTGATGTGGGAGGCGTAGTGCAGCCCTCGTTTATCAAGCGGGTGGCTGACATCTATGCGGGACAGGAGGTGATTGCGTTGGCAGACAAAGATCTGAACATCAATTTCTCACCGAAGTATTACCGTGTCGTGTCTTATGACTCCATCTTTGAGAACCGTGACTTGATAGAGGACCATCTGGTGCTGATAGGTGCCATGAAGGAGGAGGGTGACATGCACTATACTCCTCAGGGTAAGATAGCCGGTGTCGAGCTGCTTGCCTACGCTGCCGAGACGATGTTACGGCAGTCGGAGATCAAGCATGCCTCTACAGCTGTCACGTTCATCGTGTCGTTCTTCGTCGTCTTCTTCTCTGTCATCCTGCTGTCGAAGTACAAGGAATTTACAGGCAGGAAGAATACACTGGGGCATGTGCTGCTGTCCACCTCACTGGTACGTGGCTTATTGGTCTGCGGCTGGTTGTCGGTCATCGTATGGATTACCTTCCTCCTGTTCTGCCGGTATAACTACAGTATCAGTCTGGTCATCGCCATGTCGGCGATAGCCCTTATCTATATGGCGACGAACCTGTACGACTCCATCAAAGATATCCGTTTGTTTAAGAAGAATAAAGAATCATGAATTGTAAGAAGATTATTTGTCTGTGGGTCATGCTGCTCATGCCGCTGGTATTATCGGCGAAGGATAAGAACGTCTCTTATGTCGTCTCCAAAGTGAGTGGGCGCATCGAGGTAATCACCCCTAATGGCAAGCGTAAGGTGGAGAAAGGTGACGTGCTGACTCCCGATGCCACCATCAACGTGTCGTTCAGTGGCTCTATGACCTTGCTTGCCGAACATAGTGATAAGCAGTATGTCATCAATTCACCTGGCAGGGCGAAGCTGTCGTCTTTCCTGACGGATAAACGCAATACCGTGCTGACGCTGACAGAAGACTATGTCAACTCTGTCGTGGCACAGCTCCGCAAGGACAAGCAGGTGAAGAGCCGTCGCCATAGCGACCCGGCTACCGTCACCCGTGATGTCGCCGTAGACTCACTCTCCATGGTCAAGGAGGATAATGACTCTATCCCGTCAGAACCTGTTGATTCCACACAAAATCGAAAATAAAACGAACCAGTATGAAAAGAAAGATTATTATTATCCAACTGCTGCTGTTGGCATTGTCTTTGCCTTCTCAAGCCCAGAACAAGAATTTCCGTCAGGACTTCGAGGCTTTCAAGAACAAGGCGAAGAAGGAGTATGCCGACTTCCGTAAGAAAGCCCTCGCCGATTATGCCCAGTTTGTTCGTGAGGCATGGGAGGAGTTCGGTGCGGAGCCTCCAGTAGATATCCCCAAAGAGGAGAAGGTAGAGCCGATGGTCACCCCGGAATTCGAGGAGGAGACCGCTTCGTGGTTCAGCAAGCTCTTCGGCATCGGTAAGAAAGACTCTAAAGAGGAGGCTGCCAAGAAGGCACAGAAGGAAGCGGAGAAGCAGGCAAGGAAAGAGGCGAAGAAGGAGGCTAAGCGTAAGAAACGTGAGAAGACCAATGCCAACCTTGCCGTACAACAGGTTGTCGCTGCTCCTGCTCCAGCCCCCAAGCAACCACAGCCGCTGGCGGAGGTCGTTCCTGTCCCTGAGAAGGCAAACGACTATATGGCGTTTGAAGTCTTTGGCACACAGTGTAAGGTACGCATTGGTGATAACTGTCGCATCCGTCTGAATGGACTTAGTGGTGATGACATTGCCGATGCCATCATGGAGTTCACCAAGGCGCAGTATGACAATCTGCTCTACGACTGCCTGCAGGAGCGTAAGAAACACCAGTTCTCTGACTGGGCATACTATCAGATGCTCCTTGCCTTGACGGATAAGTTCTATGGCAAGCATACCAACGAGGGAACATTGGTGATGGGCTTCCTGTACTCCCAGTCGGGCTATAAGATGCGTTTCGCCCATGATAACTCTAAGCTCTATATCCTCGTGGCAAGCCAGTATAGCATCTTCAAGAAGCCGTTCTTCTATGTGGACGGTGAGTGCTACTACCTGCTCGACGATATCGGTGACGACTCCAAGATGTCGGTCTGCAAGGCGAAGTTCCCCAAGGAGAGCCCGTTGTCATTGCAGATCTCTGCCGTTCAGGACTTCAGTTATAACCCTGTCAGCGAGCGCACGATTACCTCACCCAAGAATCCTGACTTCAGCTTTACCATCAAGTCCAACAAGAACTACATCGATTTCTTTGATACCTATCCGTCGTCCTATACCGACAATAACTTCATGACACGATGGGCGATGTATGCCAACACACCGTTGGATAAGAATATCACGTCGCAGCTGTATCCCCAGATGAGGGATAAGCTGAACGGGATGTCACCCGTGGAGATGGTACAGCAGTTAGACTGGTGGGTGCAGGGTTCGATTGACATCAAGCGGGAGAATCCCAATCAGGAGTGCTTGCTTTATGCCTATGATGATGATGTCTGGGGGTTCGACCGTGCCTTCTTTGGTGAGGAGACCTTGTTCTACCCCTATTGTGACTGTGAGGACCGCTCGATACTCCTCTCACATCTGGTGCGTGACCTCGTCAACCTGGATGTCGTCTTAGTGTACTATCCCGGTCATCTTGCCATGGCTGTCAATTTCCCAGAGGACATCCCCGGCGACTATGTGACACTGGAGGGTCGTAAGTTCACCATCGTCGATCCTACCTACGTGGGCTCTGATGTCGGTGAGGCGATGCCTACCTTTAAAGACAAGGGCACGACGGTCATCTTGTTGCAGAGACAAGGATGATAAGTGATAAAAGAAAAAGTGGAACTCAGACGAGTTCCACTTTATTGATGTCCTGTTCCATCTCACAATAGTGACAGGTGAGGATGCCGTCCGTCACATGGAAGTGGGTGAGCATAGGCTCGTTATTCGTGATACACTTCGGATTGTTGCATTTCACGATGCCCCGTATCTCGTCAGGGGTGCGTACCGGTTTCTTCTCCACCACCTCGAAGTCGTGGATGATATTCAGTACCACATTAGGGGCAACAACAGATAGACGGGAGATCTCCTCGTCGGTAAACCATTTGTTCTCTACCTTGATAAAGCCTTTCTTTCCCACTTTCTTGGAAGGGAAGTTATAACCGATGGTGACTGGTGTTCCCAGTTCGTCAAGTTTCAGCAACTGTGCCACCTGATAGGTCTTCTCGGAAGGGATGTGGTCTATTACGGTGCCGTTCTCAATGGCGGCAACGAGCATCTGGTTCTTATTCATTGTATAATCGTTTTATCGTTCTTTACTTCGTCTAAGCTGATACCGAGTACGTCACAGAAGATCGCCTCACGGGCAAAGAGTCCGTTGCCAGCCTGCTGGATATAATAAGCATGGGGGTTGTCGTCCACATCATAGGCGATCTCGTTGACACGAGGCAGCGGGTGCAGGATCTTCATGTTAGGCTTGGCGAGACGCAGCATGTCATTATTCAGGATATACACGTTCTTCACCCGCTCGTATTCCATCAGGTCTGAGAAACGCTCCTTCTGCACACGGGTCATATACAGGATGTCGGCATCGGCAATCACTTTCTCGTTGAAGGCGGTATGCTCCTGGAACTTGATGCCATGCTCCTTGCAATACAACTTATACTCGTTGGGCATGGCGAGCTCTTTAGGCGCTACGAAATGGAAGGTGGGGTTGAAATGACGCATCGCCATGATCAGGGAGTGGACGGTACGACCGTATTTCAAGTCACCAACCAGATAGATATTGAGGTTGTCCAGCGTTCCTTGTGTCTTGTAGATGCTGTACAGGTCGAGCATACACTGAGACGGATGCTGGTGAGCACCGTCACCGGCGTTGACGATAGGTACCTCCGTCACCTCCGACGCATACTGTGCCGCACCTTCTATAAAATGGCGCATGACAATAACGTCGGCATAGTTTGCCACCATCGAGATGGTGTCTTTCAGGGTCTCTCCCTTCGTACCACTGGTAATCTTCGGGTCGGCGAAGCCAATCACACGGGCACCGAGACGGTTAGCGGCAGTCTCGAAACTCAGACGGGTACGGGTAGAGGGCTCGAAGAAGAGGGTAGCGACCACCCGTCCTTTCAATATCTCTCGGTTAGGATGCTTCTCAAACTCCTGTGCCATCTCTATCATATAGAGAATCTTCTCACGGGTGAGGTCAGCAATAGTTACAAAGTCATGCTTTTCCATATATTGTGTTCCTTTAGGTTTTGATTTATCCCGGCAAAGATACGAATAAGTGAGCAGAAAACCAAAAGAATTTTGAGTTTTCTCGAACGAAAGTACCTTCGACCTGTAAGGTCAGAGTTCGAATAAGTGAGCAGAAAAGCAAATTTATTTGCATTTTTTCAAGCCTTTACCCCTTGAAGCCGGCACCTTCCTGTTTGTTCCAACTTGTTCCATGGCATGGAATAAAGTATCCCCTTGACTCCGATCTTTGATCGGGATGCCTTCTATCTTTGATCGGAGTGCCTTCTCTCTCCCAAAAGATTATCATGCATCTGGTAACGAACCCGTTTTTTATCTATTTTTTGAGGCAAAACACCCCCACTTTTTGGGCAAAAATCCCCATTCCTTGCCGCCTTGCCGCTTCCTTGTCACCAGCAATCCATTGATTTTCAAACAGTTTTGCAAGGCGGCAACGGTGGCAAGGGTTTAAAAAAATACATGTAGGGAAATAGTGGGTTTCTATTTAGAACCCTAACTTTCCTTGTTCATTTGCTCTTTTCTCAAAAATACAAAAATCCTGATAACCACTATAGGTTATCAGGATTAAATTTGTTCTTGCTCGTCGTATATCAATCATTCTTCTCTTATTTCTCACCCGCTGGGTTGTTCTTGGTTGGTTTTTTCTCCACCATGTTAAGCCAGTCGCCCCACTTGGTCTGCTTGTGGAAGTTGGTATATTCATAAGCCGTCTTGAAAGAGTGGGTAGGACCGCCTTCACCTTTGTAGGTGTCTTTGTCGACAGCCACAACAGAGAGCGTGAAATTGGGTTTGATACCCTTGGCATATGGAGAATTGTGGAAGTTGAGGGATTTCAGGATCGTCTTATCCATCTGTTTTCTAAGATTGGTGGCAATGGTCTTCAACTCTGTATCGCCTGTGACTTCAGCCATCTTATCAGCATAATACTGAAGGTCGACGAAAATGAAATCAGGATGTGGCACATAGATATCGTTTTCAGTTGCGTTATTGATCACTGTCTTCTTGTCTGGATAGATGGCCTGCAGACGGCTGCTCAGTTGTTTACAGATGGGGAACAGATTCGGAATCTCCTTGTTGTCGAGCAGATTGAAGTCGCCATTACAATTCTCATGTGATGCATTGGCTGCATTTTTGAAGTCCTCGAAAGCATTGATGGCAGAGGTCTTGAAGTCAGTGCCTTTGAGAAGTTCCTTCACCAGGCTGACCATCGACTCACCGTTGCTGCCCAGTGAGTGCATACAACTGATGGTATAGTCTGCAACTGGGTACATGTCACCCAAAGACTCCATATTTCCCGAAAAGCAGTTATGAAAGAAAATGCCTTCAAAATGAGGAATCTGCGATTTTTCCACAGCGCGACGTAATTCATACATACTGAGTGCATCAGAACCTATAAATGATTCGGTCCACTCATCGTAGAGCACACCTCTCAAGGAAGCACTGGCGCTGGCATTGGACTCTGGCATTTCACGAACATAGTCATTTAATTTATCCCAGCCACCACCGTGTCCGTAAATGAGCATGATGTACTTCTTGGCAGGCATATTTTGCTTGAAGTGATCGATAACATTGGTCAGCGTCGCTTCATCGTACAAAGCCATTTCAGGCCATTGAACACCATAATTCTTACCCAGAGAATTGTCGGAAAGTGGGGTCTTGGAGTTCAACTCAAACAAGACAACATCTCCTCCATTGGCGTATTCACCGTTAAACGTGACACCATCATCTATACCATACTTGTAGCACACCCCAACGCGTACCTTAGAGGGGTCGGTCAACAGCGGTGCTACTTTATTATAGAAACCGTCCTCTATAATATTGTCCATTCTTCCTCCTGCATTACCATAGAGAATGATGCCATACTCAGCCTCGACATTACTTGGCGTGTCGTCTGATGAGGAATCGTCTTTACTACAAGAGGTCAGCAGAACTGTTGTGCCGCAGAACAGGATGGCGGCAAGCATCCATAATTTCATCTTTTCCATTTTATTTTGATTTGAACTATTTGAAATAAATGCGGGTGCAAAGGTACATGATTATTCTGAATGACACAAGTTTTTCCCGAAGAAATCACTGGGAAAGGTTCTTGATTCCTTCGAAGGATTAATCACCTGTCCCAGTGATTTCTAAAAGTCAAAATGAACCTATGCCTTATTGAATTTCTCTTTAGGTTGCTTACAACGTGGGCAACGCCAGTCATCTGGTAAATCTTCGTCACCTGCTCTGGCTTGTAGCCAAGAGCCGCAAAGGCTTCCATATAGGTGCAGATGTCCTTACCCGTAAAACCGAATGAGGTCTCATCGGGTACTTAATTAATGTAAGTTTTAGTGTTTATTTTGCAAAGATACAAAGTTAAGCATCCAAAACCAAATACGAAATGACACAAAAGTTGTCTGAAACGATATACCTTTGAAAATAATGTTGTATCTTTGCATCCAAAATGTAAAAGCAAATGGATATCAAGACAGCAGAGTTCTCTATCAGTGCCCCGATGGTAAGTATGTGTCCTAAGGACACAAAACCCGAATATGCCTTTATAGGACGCTCTAATGTGGGGAAGTCGAGTTTGATTAATATGCTGACGAATAACAAGAAGTTGGCGAAGACTTCTGCGACCCCGGGTAAGACGTTACTGATCAACCACTTTATTATTAATAAGGAGTGGTATCTGGTAGACCTCCCCGGCTATGGATTCGCCAAACGGTCGAAGAAGGAGGTGGCTAAACTCGACCAGATGATCCGTGGCTATATCCTGCAGCGGGAGCAGCTGGTGAATGTCTTTGTGTTGGTGGATATCCGTTTAGAGCCCCAGCAGATAGACCTGGAGTTTATCGACTGGCTTGGTCAGTCGAGTGTCCCTTTCACCATCGTCTTTACCAAAGCGGATAAGTTGACGGCAAACAAAGCTAACCTGAGTGTGGAGGCTTATAAGAAGAAATTGTTAGAGACATGGGAGGAACTGCCTCCGATGTTCCTGACATCCGCAGAGAAAAAACAGGGTAGGGACGAGGTTCTTGACTATATCGGACAAATCAATAGAGAATTGAAGGAGCAGAATGGCTAAGGATACTCCATACGTTGACGTGCAGAACCTGTCGAAGTCGTTCGGCGCACTGAACCTGTTTAGCAATATCAGTTTCAGTATTGCCGAAGGACAGAAGGTGGGTCTGATTGCCAAAAACGGAATGGGAAAATCTACGCTTCTCTCTGTTCTTGCCGGTAAAGAAGGACACGATACGGGCGACATCATCTTCCGTCGTGACCTGACAGTCGGCTTTTTGGAACAGTCACCACAATTCGATCCAGAGGAGCGTGTCCTTGATGCCTGCATAAAGTCCCCTAAGTTAGGGGACAATAGGGGCTTGAACAGAGGAAAGAAGGTCGGTCGTTCAGACCCCCAACCCCCTAACTTAGGGGGCTTGCAAGCAGAGGAGAAGGTGCTGAAGGCAAAACAGGTGCTGACGCAGTTGAAGATACGTGACCTTAACCAGCCGATGGGACAACTGAGTGGCGGTCAGCAGAAACGGGTGGCACTTGCGAACGTGTTGCTGATGGAACCTGACCTGCTGATACTCGACGAGCCTACTAACCACCTCGACTTGGAGATGATAGAATGGTTGGAGGGTTTTCTGGGAAGAGGTAACAAGACCTTGCTGATGGTGACCCATGACCGTTTCTTTCTGGACCGTGTCTGCTCCGTCATCTTAGAATTGGACGACCATACCATCTATTCCTATCGTGGTAACTACTCCTATTACTTAGAGAAACGACAGGAACGGGTGGATGCCAAACGGGCGGAGATAGCCCGTGCCAATAACCTCTACCGTACGGAACTGGATTGGATGCGGAGGATGCCACAGGCTCGTGGTCATAAGGCTCGC
This sequence comes from uncultured Prevotella sp., assembly GCA_905235835.1. Classification (GTDB taxonomy): domain Bacteria; phylum Bacteroidota; class Bacteroidia; order Bacteroidales; family Bacteroidaceae; genus Prevotella. Next base: position 15,617 of record CAJONQ010000035.1, on the reverse strand, counting down.
TATCGTGAGGAGGCTTTCTATGAGTTGGAGAAGGTGGCAAAGCAACGGATAGAGGAACGCCAGTTACGGTTGAAGGCAAACAACGTGTATATCGGTTCTAAGATATTTGAGTGCCAGTATATCTCCAAGCGCTTTGACGATATCATTATCCTCAAGGACTTTTATTATAACTTTGCCCGCTTCGAGAAGATGGGTATCGTGGGGAATAACGGAACAGGTAAGTCTACCTTTCTCAAAATGCTGCTGTCGCAAGTCCAGCCAGATGAGGGACGTATCGTTATTGGTGAGACCGTCCGCTTCGGCTATTTCTCACAAGAGGGTTTGCAGTTTGATGACAGCCAGAAAGTGATTGATGTCATCACTGCTATTGCTGACTATGTGGATTTAGGAAGTGGTAAGAAACTCTCCGCGTCCCAGTTGTTGCAGTATTTCCTCTTCACCCCAGAGCAACAATATAATTATGTATATAAGCTGAGTGGGGGAGAGCGTCGCAAACTCTACCTGTGTACGGTACTGATGAGGAATCCTAATTTCCTGGTACTTGACGAGCCGACGAACGATTTGGATATCGTGACCTTGCAGATATTGGAGGAATACTTGCAGGACTTCCCCGGTTGTGTGATAGTCGTGAGTCACGACCGTTACTTTATGGATAAGGTGGTCGACCACCTGCTGGTGTTCAAAGGACAAGGGGAGGTACAGGATTTCCCCGGTAACTATACGCAATATCGGGAGTGGCAGGGGCTGGAGGAAACTAGGGAAACTAGTAATTCTAGGAATACTAGTAATTCCAGGGAATCCCATCGCCACGACGACCGTCGCCGGTTATCTTATAAGGAGAAGCGTGAACTGGAGCAACTGGAACGTGAGATCGCAGCTCTGGAGGAAGAACAGCGACAGTTAGAGGAACAGCTATGTAGTGGCACCTTGGGTGTCGAGGAACTGACAGAGAAGAGCAAACGCCTGCCTGTCCTTAAAGAGGAACTGGACGAGAAGAGCATGCGCTGGCTGGAACTGTCGGAGATAGAGAGTTAAGTATATGATACAACAATATCCGTCACAATTACTGGAAAAGGCAGTACAGGAATTCTCCAGACTGCCGGGCATCGGAAGGAAGACCGCCTTACGACTGGTTCTTTATCAACTGCGGCAGACTCCCGAGGAGGTGCAGTCTTTTGTCGAGGCAATTGCCAAGATGAAACAGGAGGTGCATTATTGTCGTCGCTGCCATAATATTAGTGATTCTGATATGTGTCCGATCTGTGCGGATCACCATCGTGATACCTCTACTATCTGTGTGGTGGAGAATATCCAGGATGTGATGGCGGTGGAGAATACGCAACAGTATACAGGACTCTATCATGTGCTGGGAGGAGTCATCTCACCAATGGATGGGATAGGACCTGCCGACTTGGAGATTGACTCACTGGTGGAGAGGGTCGCCAATGAGGATATCAAGGAGGTGATTCTCGCCCTTAGCTCAACGATGGAGGGGGACACCACCAATTTCTATATCTTCCGTAAGCTCGCCTCCTATGATGTGAAGTTAAGTGTCATCGCACGAGGAATCGCTGTGGGGGATGAGTTGGAATATGCGGATGAGGTGACACTGGGTCGCTCCATCCTCAATAGAACACCTTTTGAAGGGAAATAAATTAGGATATCATTATGAATGCAGAGACATTACAATTTATACTGACGACCCTGATGGAACTGGCGACACTGGCGTGCGCCTACTTAGGTCTGCGTCTCATCAAGTGGAGTTGGCAACGGCGTATGTTGCTGATCGTGCTACCCCTGCTGGCAAACATCATTCTTTATCTCGTATATCGCACTACGCCCTTCTTCTATCTGGGCATCGTGCTATTGATATGTATTCCTTTCGTATGGCCGAGAAAAAGTTAACCGTAGTCATAGTCAGTTATAACGTCCGTGACTATCTGGTGCAGTGTATCGATAGTGTCCGCAAGGCAATAGAGGGACTTGATGGGGAGATCGTTGTTGTGGATAACTGCTCGAAAGACGATACTGTCAGTTACCTGCAAACGCATTATCCAGAGGTTCGTCTTATCGCCAATCAGGAGAATGTCGGTTTTTCACGTGCCAATAATCAGGCTATCCGTCAGTCTAAGTCAGAGTATGTGTTGCTGTTAAACCCTGATACATTTGTCTATAAGAATACCATCAGCTCTTGCCTTGATTTTCTGGATGCTCATCCCGAAGCGGGTGTGGCAGGGGTCCGGATGCTGACAAGTGAGGGTGTCCCTGCTCCTGAGTCACGACGTGCCGTCCCTACACCATGGGTGGCGATGCTCAAGATGTTAGGTTTTACCCGTCGTTATTATATGAGTAAACTGCCATGGGACGAGCCTTGTCAGATAGAGGTCATCAGTGGAGCCTATTGTATGTTGCGGCGGAAGGCTCTCGACCAGATAGGACTTTTGGATGAAGACTATTTTATGTATGGCGAGGATATCGACTTGTCGTACCGTATGCTCCGTGGAGGGTGGCAGAATTGGTATCTGCCCTATGACATTATCCATTATAAAGGAAAGTCAACTCAGAAGTCCTCGTTCCGATATGTCCATGTGTTCTATCAGGCGATGCTGATCTTCTTCCGTAAGCATTACGGTCATTTGATCTTCTTATTGTCGATACCCATCCAGACAGCGATCTATTTCCGTGCCTTGCTGGCTCTTTTGCAAATGATGGGAAGACAGTTACGCAGATTCGTAAATCCTCGTAGAAACTATGATGAAAAAGATTATACTTAGGGCAATTGAACCAGAAGATTTAGACTTGCTCTATACGATAGAGAATGATGTGTCTTTATGGAATGTGGGGACAACCAATGTGCCATATTCCAGATATACCCTCCACGACTATATCGCCCATGCCAATGATGATATCTATAGCGATCGTCAGGTGCGTTTGATCATTGAGAATGAGGAGGGCGATGTGGTCGGTATCGCTGATGTGGTGAATTTCGACCCTCAACATCTGAGGGCTGAGCTGGGAATCGTTATACAGGCTGCGTATCGCTGTCAGGGGTATGCTACTGCCGCCATCGAGGAAATGTTGCATTATTCTTTGCGAGTGCTCCACCTTCATCAAGTCTATGTGATTGTTGATGATCAAAACATGATAGCCCAAAAAGTGTTTAACAAGTTGGCATTCAAGGAATCAGCGAGATTAAGTCATTGGCTCTTCGACGGACATACTTATCATGATGCCGTTTTAATGCAGAGGTTTTTATAAATTTTAACATAAATAGTTTTGTGGATATGTTTTTTCTTCCACCCGCAAAACAGAAACTGGTGCGTTAGTTCAGTAGGTTAGAATGCCTGCCTGTCACGCAGGAGGTCACGAGTTCGAGTCTCGTACGCACCGCAAAAAAGAGAAGCTCATTGAATAGAAATTCAGTGAGCTTTTTGTTTAACTAATCACAAGATGATATGAGACGGTTGTTTTTTTTCTTTTTGACGATTACGTTTTGCGTTGGAACGCAGGCACAGTCTAAGCTTGGAATCTCTATTCTGGGTGACTCGTATAGTACGTTTAAAGGGTTTGTCTTGCCAGACAGCAACTATGTATGGTATCCGCAGGAAAAGGCGGAGAATAATGATGTGCAGGATGTCCGACAGCTTTGGTGGCACCAGTTGATTCGTGAGCATGGTTACCGGCTCTGTCAGAATAACTCTTTCTCTGGGGCGACCATCTGCCATACGGGTTATAACGGTGAGGATTACAGTGACCGTTCCTATTGCACACGCCTTTGGTATTTAGGTTCTCCAGACATGATCCTGGTGTTTGGTGGTACGAACGATACTTGGGCAAAGTCGCCAATCGGAGACTTCCAGTATAGTAATTGGAGTCGCCATGACCTCTTTAAGTTCCGTCCAGCCATGGCGTATGTGCTTGCTAACCTGCAGAACCGCTATCCTGGTACGGAGATTTATGTGATTATCAATGATATACTTTCAGAAGATGTCACTGTCTCTATGAAGACGATCTGCGACCATTATCATGTTTCCTATATCCAGTTACATAACATTGATAAACAATGGGGACACCCTTCACAAAAGGGTATGCGACAGATAGCGGAGCAAGTAGCTGAAGCAATCAAACACTAATAGTCATTGGCATGCTTAACACCTTGGATATAGCTAATAATACCAGCTATAATCAAGGCGAGACCAGTTGACAGCCAAAGGTTTGTCGTCTGGTGCAGGAAATAGCAGAATAAGAGCAATAAAGTGCCCATTACTATCAGTAATAAACCTATCAGTGAAGCCTGTTTTCTCATTGAATCGTTAAAATTTGCTGCAAAGATAAGAAATAATTGGGAATTAGTGCTTTAGTTTGCGCAAAAAATTGTACCTTTGCACCCGCAATTTTGCAAAATAACATTTTTATTAATTTTTTAAGTAGTATGAATCAATACGAAACCGTTTTCATTTTAACTCCCGTTTTGTCTGATGAGCAGACAAAGGAAACGGTCGCAAAGTTCAAGAAGGTCCTCACCGATAAGGGTGCAGAGATCTTGAATGAAGAGGCCTGGGGATTGAAGAAGATGGCTTACGCTATTCAGAAGAAGTCTACAGGTTTCTATTTCCTGGTAGAGTTCAAGGCAGAGCCATCAGTGATTAAGACTTTGGAGACCGCTTTCCGTCGTGACGAGAAAGTTATCCGTTTCCAGACAGTGAAGTTCGACAAATATGCAGCAGAGTATGCTGAGAAGCGTCGTAACAAATTTGGTAAAAAAGAGGAGGCATAACTATGGCACAAGAAACAGAAATCCGCTATTTGACAGCTCCTTCTATCGACACAAAGAAGAAGAAGTATTGCCGCTTCAAGAAGAGTGGTATTAAATATGTAGACTACAAGGATCCCGAGTTCCTGAAGAAGTTCCTGAACGAGCAGGGTAAGATACTTCCCCGTCGTATCACTGGTACTTCGCTGAAATATCAGCGTCGTGTAGCTCAGGCTGTTAAGCGTGCTCGCCAGATTGCACTGCTTCCTTACGTAACTGATATGTTGAAATAAATAAGGAGGAGGACGACAATATGGAATTGATACTGAAAGAAGATATTATCGGTTTGGGATATAAGAACGATATCGTAAACGTAAAGTCTGGTTACGGTCGTAACTACCTGATTCCTCAGGGTAAGGCTGTCATCGCTTCTCCTTCTGCCAAGAAGATTCTCGCAGAGAACTTGAAGCAGCAGGCTCATAAGCTCGCCGCTATCAAGGCTGAGGCTGAGAAGAAGGGTGAGGCTATCAAAGACGTTGCTCTGTGCATCGCTGCTAAGGTGAGCGCTACAGGTCAGCTCTACGGTTCTGTAAATGCTGGTATCGTAGCAGAGGAACTGAAGAAACTCGGTCATGACATCGACCGTAAGATTATCACGATGACAGACGCTAAGACTGTGGGTGACTACACCGCTACCGTTCATTTCCACAAGGAGGTTGAGATCGCTATCCCCGTGAAGGTGGTTGCTGAGAACGCTCCTGCAGAGGAGAAGAAGGAAGAGGCTGCTCCCGTTGTTGAGGCTCCTATTGAGGAGGCTCCAGCAGAAGAGGCACCTGCTACAGAAGAATAACCATGCTGTAAAGCAAATCATAGTTATTATACGTTAAGAAGGTGAGTCAATACAGACTTACCTTCTTTGTTGTTTGTGTTTTCCGGTCCTTTATGGCATCATACTAAGTTGCAGGACAGTTTCTTCCTTGAGTTGAAAAAATCAAACGATTATTTGTTTTTTTGCACACTTATTTGTAACTTTGCAGCGTCAAAAACGAAATAAGATGAAGAAAACCGCTTTTTTATTCGTAGCTATCATGATGATGGTGGCATGCTCTAAAACTGAGAAGTCTTTCAACTATCGTGGCTTGCCGTTGTCTATGACGACAGCACAGTTTGTTGACTCTATGCAGGCTCGTGGCTTTGCCGTTGACAGTGCTGCTTCAGATAGTGGACGTACCGTTGTGTTTACCAGTGCGGCACAGAAATATCGTGTGCTGATGGCTTTCCAAAACGATAATATTGTCGCGGTGCAGGAAAATTATTCCTTTTCAACCAACGATAGTACACGTCAGTTATGGCAGGAGCTTCGTGACGGGCTTGAGAAGGAGTTGGATGCGTGGCCCGACTGTCCTATCCTGAAGGACGACCATAAGGTGGCAAGGTTTGATGCCGAAGATGGTATTATCTCCGTGATATTGGAGAATACCTACAAACCGACCCTCTCAGTCCGCTACGATCCTAAGAAATAAAGAAGAGAGATAAACAACACAATACAAACTTACGAGAGAACAATATGTGCGGAATAGTTGGATATTTAGGAAGGAAAGATGCTTTCCCTATTCTGATTAAAGGTTTGCGACGCTTGGAGTATCGTGGTTACGATTCTGCGGGTGTCGCTTTAATTAATGATGATGGTAACCTGAATGTCTGTAAGACGAAAGGAAAGGTGGACAATCTGGTAGAGTATTGTAACGACAAGAATGTAAGTGGTACGGTGGGTATCGCCCATACCCGCTGGGCTACCCATGGCGAGCCCTCTGTCGTCAATGCGCACCCCCATTATTCTGAGTCGAAGAATCTGGCGATTATCCATAATGGTATTATCGAGAACTATGCCGACTTGAAGGAGAAACTTCAGACAAAAGGTGTGACGTTCCGCTCAGATACTGATACGGAGGTGCTGGTGCAACTTGTCGAGCATATCATGGAGCGCAAGGAACTCGACTTGCTGACTGCCGTACAGGTGGCACTTTATCAGGTCATTGGTGCCTATGCCATCGCTATTATCGACAAACGTCATCCCGACCAGATTATCGCAGCTCGCAAACAGAGTCCGCTGGTTGTAGGTATCGGAGATGATGAGTTCTTCCTCGGATCGGATGCTAGTCCTATTGTAGAATATACCGACAAGGTAGTGTATCTGGAGGATGGTAATATCGCTGTACTGAAAAGAGGGGAAGATCTGAAAGTCGTCAGTATCCTTGGTGAGGAGCAGGAACTGGTTGTCAAGAAGGTAGACATCAACCTCGGACAATTGGAGAAAGGTGGTTTCCCGCACTTTATGCTGAAAGAGATATTCGAGCAGCCTGACTGTCTGACGAACTGTATGCGGGGACGTGTTAACGTAGACACGGATAATGTCGTCCTCTCTGCCGTGATAGACTATAAGCAACAGCTGCTGAACGCAAAACGTTTCATTATCGTTGCATGTGGTACCTCTTGGCATGCTGGCTTGATAGGTAAACAGATGATAGAGCAATTATGCAGAATACCTGTAGAGGTGGAGTATGCTTCTGAATTCCGCTATCGCAATCCTGTCATCACAAAGGACGATGTGGTGATAGCCATATCACAGAGTGGTGAGACAGCCGACACCCTTGCTGCCGTACAACTGGCAAGGGAGGCTGGTGCATTTATATATGGTATATGTAATGCTATCGGTTCTAGCATCCCTCGTGCCACAGATACTGGTTCCTATATCCATGTGGGTCCTGAGATCGGTGTCGCCTCCACGAAGGCGTTCACCGGACAGGTTACCGTGCTGACGATGCTTGCCCTTGCCTTGGCAAAAGAGAAGGGTACTATCTCTAGCGATGATTATATGCATATCGTCAAGGAGCTGCATGAGATACCTGCTAAAATTAAAGAGGTGTTGAAACTCAACGACCGCATAGCCGATTTGAGTCGTACCTTTACTTATGCCCGTAACTTCTTGTACCTGGGTCGTGGTTTCAGTTATCCTGTAGCCTTGGAGGGAGCTCTGAAACTGAAAGAGATCTCCTATATTCATGCTGAGGGCTATCCAGCTGCAGAGATGAAGCACGGACCGATTGCCTTGATAGACTCCGATATGCCTGTGGTGGTTATCGCTACCCATAACGGTATGTACGAGAAGGTACTTTCAAATATACAAGAAGTGAAAGCTCGTAAAGGTAAGGTTATTGCCGTTGTTAGTCAGGGTGACGATACCATCAGCAGGATAGCTGACGAGGTCATCGCATTGCCAGACACGATAGAATGTCTGGAACCGTTATTGGCAACGATACCCTTGCAGATGCTTGCCTATCACGTTGCCGTTTGCAAAGGTCTCAATGTCGACCAACCGAGAAACCTTGCTAAGAGCGTTACTGTTGAGTGATATAAAGGGCGATTCGTCATTGACGTTTCGCCCTTCTTTTTAGGATATAATACAAATGCAAAATAGAATGAAAGATGTGACATTGGTTCTGGAAGACGGAACAAGATTCGAAGGAAAGAGTTTTGGATATGACGCACCCGTTGCTGGTGAGGTGGTGTTCAATACTGCGATGATGGGTTATCCTGAGTCGCTGACTGACCCCTCGTATGCAGGACAGATGATGGTGCTGACCTATCCGCTGGTAGGAAACTATGGTGTACCCCGTTTCTCTATCGAGGAGAATGGGTTGCCGACCTTTATGGAGAGTGATAGGATATACGCTTCTGCTATTATCGTCAGCGACTATAGTGAGGAGTATTCCCATTGGAATGCCTGTGAAAGTCTAGGCGACTGGCTAAAACGGGAGAAAGTACCTGGGGTGACGGGCATCGACACCCGTCAGTTAACGAAGGTGCTTCGTGAGCATGGCGTGATGATGGGTCGAGTGGAGTTTGAGGGCTATGCATGCTGCGATGACATCGCAGCATACGAGACTATCAACTGGGTCGATCGTGTTAGTTGCAAGGAAATCATTAAATATAATGAGGGAGCAGGTAAGAAGGTCGTGCTGGTAGACTGTGGTGTGAAGGCAAACATCATCCGCTGTCTGATTAAGCGTGGGGTAGAGGTGATTCGTGTGCCCTGGAACTATGACTATACCGATATGGACTTCGACGGTCTCTTCCTTGCCAATGGTCCTGGCGACCCGGATATGTGTGAGGATGCTGTGAGTATTATCCGCAAACAGATGTCACAGAGCCGTAAGCCCATCTGTGGTATCTGTATGGGTAACCAGTTGTTGGCAAAGGCTGGCGGTGCCACTATCTATAAACTGAAATACGGACACCGCTCTCATAACCAACCCGTCAGGGAAGTGGGTACCAACCGCTGTTATGTGACCAGTCAGAATCATGGTTATGCAGTGGATGCCTCTACGTTAGGAAGAGAATGGCGTGAGCTGTTCGTGAATATGAACGACGGCTCGAACGAGGGTATTCGTCATCAGACCAACCCTTGGTTCAGTAGTCAGTTCCATCCAGAGGCCTGTTCTGGTCCTGTTGATACCGAGTTTATGTTTGACCGTTTTATAGAAGCATTATAATATGAAATACGATAATATCAAGAAAGTCCTGTTATTAGGTTCTGGTGCCTTGAAAATTGGAGAGGCAGGTGAGTTTGACTATTCTGGTTCACAGGCATTGAAGGCATTGCGTGAGGAAGGGGTAAGAACCGTGCTCATTAATCCGAATATCGCTACGGTGCAGACTTCAGAAGGTGTTGCGGATGAGATCTACTTTCTACCAGTTCAACCATATTTTGTAGAGCGTGTGATAGAGAAAGAGCGTCCTGACGGTATTCTGTTGGCGTTTGGAGGGCAGACAGCGTTGAACTGTGGTGTGGAACTCTATAAGAGTGGGGTACTGGAGAAATATGGTGTTAAGGTATTGGGTACTCCCGTACAAGCCATCATGGACACGGAAGACCGTGAGCTCTTCGTGGAGAAACTCAATGAGATAGATGTCAAGACCATCAAGAGTGAGGCTTGCGAGACAATCGAACAGGCTCGTCAGGCGGCAAAGGAGTTAGGTTACCCCGTCATCCTTCGTGCCGCTTATGCCTTGGGTGGATTAGGCTCAGGCTTCTGTGATAATGAAGAGGAGTTGGACAAACTTGCTGAGAAAGCCTTCTCTTTCTCTCCGCAGGTATTGGTGGAGAAGTCACTGAAAGGTTGGAAGGAGATAGAGTATGAGGTGGTGCGTGACCGTTATGATAACTGTATTACCGTATGTAATATGGAGAATTTCGATCCACTGGGCATCCATACCGGTGAATCTATCGTCATCGCTCCCTCGCAGACTCTGACCAACTCTGAATATCATAAGTTGCGTGCCCTTGCCATCAAGATCATCCGTCATATCGGTATCGTGGGAGAGTGTAACGTGCAGTATGCTTTCGACCCACAGTCGGAAGACTACCGTGTCATTGAGGTTAATGCCCGTCTGAGTCGTTCCTCTGCACTTGCCTCCAAAGCGACAGGTTACCCATTGGCTTTTGTTGCCGCCAAACTAGGAATGGGCTACGGGTTGTTTGAGTTAAAGAACTCTGTGACGAAGACCACCTCGGCATTCTTTGAGCCAGCCCTTGACTATGTGGTATGTAAGATTCCACGTTGGGACTTGTCAAAGTTTCATGGTGTCGATAAAGAACTGGGTTCTTCGATGAAGTCTGTGGGTGAGGTGATGGCAATCGGACGTACATTCGAAGAGGCTATCCAGAAGGGACTTCGTATGATAGGACAGGGGATGCATGGTTTCGTGGAGAACAAGGAACTGGCGATTGCTGATGTGGATGCAGCCCTCCGAGAGCCAACCGACAAGCGTATCTTCGTTATCTCCAAAGCGTTGCATCTGCCCCAGTATGATATCGAGCGTATCCATGAGTTGACGAAGATAGACAAGTGGTTCCTGTATAAACTCAAGCATATCATTGATATTGACGAGGAACTGAAAACTGCTCAGTCCTCATCCCTCAGTCCCCAACTTCTTCGTACAGCGAAGGTTTATGGGTTTACGGATTTCCAGATAGCCCGTGCCATCGGTTTGGAGGACAAGATGGGTAATATGCATCAGGCGATGCTGGAAGTACGTCGTATGAGGAAAGAGATGGGCATCTTGCCAGTTGTCAAACAGATAGACACCCTCGCTGCTGAGTATCCAGCTCAGACCAATTACCTTTATGTGACCTATAGTGGAACGGATAGTGACATTCCATTTGAGCATGATGGCAAGAGTATCATCGTATTAGGCTCTGGTGCTTATCGCATCGGTTCGAGTGTGGAGTTTGACTGGTGTGGCGTACAGGCCTTGAACACTATCCGTAAAGAGGGATGGAGGAGTATTATGATTAACTACAATCCCGAGACAGTATCTACCGACTACGATATGTGTGACCGTTTGTATTTTGATGAGTTGACTTTTGAACGGGTAATGGATATCATTGACATGGAACAGCCACATGGTGTCATCGTGTCAACAGGAGGACAGATTCCTAATAACCTGGCGATGTCGCTGGATGAACAACATGTACCGATTCTTGGAACATCAGCTCAGGATATTGATGGCGCAGAGGACCGTGCGAAGTTCTCACAGATGCTGAATGAGATAGGTGTTAACCAACCAGAATGGAGGGCACTAACATCTATGGAAGATATTGATGCTTTTGTGGAAAGGGTAGGGTTCCCTGTTTTGGTACGTCCTTCCTATGTCTTGAGTGGCGCAGCAATGAATGTCTGCTCTAACAAAGAAGAGTTAGAGCGATTCTTGCAACTTGCCGCTAATGTCAGTGAGGATCATCCTGTCGTAGTATCCAAATTCATCGAACATGCAAAGGAGATAGAAATGGATGCGGTGGCAAAAGACGGTGAGATACTTGCCTATGCAATCTCTGAACATATCGAATTTGCAGGTGTGCACTCTGGTGATGCTACCATCCAGTTCCCACCACAAAAACTTTATGTAGAGACGGTTCGCCGTATCAAGCGTATCAGTCGGCAGATTGCCAAGGCACTGCACATCAACGGTCCTTTCAATATCCAGTATATGGCACGTGACAATGATATTCTGGTGATAGAGTGTAACCTTCGTGCCTCCCGTTCGTTCCCCTTTGTGTCGAAAGTGCTGAAACTGAATATGATAGAGCTTGCCACGAAAGTAATGCTTAGACTACCCGTAGAGAAACCGCATAAGAATCTCTTTGATTTGGATTATGTAGGTATCAAGGCGAGTCAGTTCTCTTTCAACCGATTACAAAAAGCAGATCCAGTCTTGGGTGTTGATATGGCATCTACAGGAGAGGTCGGCTGTCTGGGCGATCATACACCAACGGCCCTGTTGAAGTCTATGCTTAGTGTTGGACATCGTATTCCGAAGAAGACTGTCCTATTGTCAACGGGTAGTGCTAAACAGAAGGCGGAGATGCTGGACGCAGCCCGTATGCTAGTAGAGAATGGGTATGAGCTCTATGCGACAGGCGGTACCTCTAAGTATCTGAAAGAGAACGGAATAGAGAATACACTCGTGCATTGGCCCAGTGAACCGGAGCGACAGCCACAGGCACTGGATTTATTGCATGACCACAAGATTGACATGGTGGTGAATATTCCTAAAAATCTAACGACTCATGAGTTGACGAATGGTTATAAAATACGTCGTGCAGCCATAGATTTGAATGTTCCTCTAATCACCAATAGTCGTCTTGCTTCTGCATTCATTTTTGCCTTTTGTACGGTGAAATTGGATGAGATAGATATTAAGTCATGGAGTGAGTATTAACAAATTATTATGCAAATATTTGGCGATTCGCCAAATATTTGCTACTTTTGCAGCTAAATAACTAAAGAACTGCAATATAATGGAGTTTGGTGATACCTTTGAATCTAAGATAAACCGTAGTGATTATAAGATTCTTATCGTCGACGACGTGGTCAGCAATGTCTTGCTTCTTAAGATATTGTTGACTAACGAGAAGTTCCAGGTATGTACAGCTTCCAATGGTTACACCTGTATTGAACAGGCAAAGAAAGAGCATCCTGATTTGATACTGCTGGATGTGATGATGCCTGATATTAGTGGCTTTGAAACTGCTGTTATCTTAAAAAAGGATCCAGAGACATTGGATATTCCTATCATCTTCCTCACTGCCTTGAATAACCCCAGTGATTTGGTACATGGCTTCCAGGTTGGTGCTAACGACTTTTTGACAAAACCTTTTAATAAGGAAGAACTGGTGATGCGTGTGATGCACCAGATTAATCTGGTGGCAGCAAAGCGCATTATCGTGCAACAGAATGAAGAGTTAAAGCGTACCATCTCCAATCGTGATAAGATGTACTCGGTGATTGCCCATGACCTTCGCTCTCCAATGGCATCCATCCGTATGGTGCTGAATCTTGCCGTGAATGTAGTATCTCCAGATATCGTAGGTGAGGAGATATTTGGGTTATTGGATAAGGCAAACCGTGAGTCAGAGGAGACCCATGATTTGTTAGATAACCTATTAAAGTGGACGAAGAGTCAGACAGGTCGACTGAATGTTGTATATCAGGATCTTGATTTGGACGATATTATTCCGGGGGTTGTTGATATCTTCAAGATGATTGCAGAGATGAAGAAAATCAAATTGCAGTACTTGCCCAGTGATGAAAAACTAATCGTTCATGCGGATAATGATATGATCAAGACGATTATCCGTAACTTCATGTCCAATGCGGTCAAGTTTACTCCAGAAGATAAGGGAGTAGAGGTGTTCTGTAAGCGTGAGGGAGACTTCGCTAAGATTAGTGTCCGGGATCATGGCGTAGGTATTGCTCAGGATCGTTTGGATACTATTTTCCATAAGGGAGAGACGACCTATGGTACTGGTGGTGAGGAAGGCTCTGGTCTTGGTCTACAACTATGTCAGGATTTTGCAAAAAAGAATGGTGGTGACGTCATGGTAGAGTCTGTATTAGGTGAGGGTTCTACTTTTAGTGTGTTAATTCCAATAAAGAAAGATGAATAAAATTATTTAATCATGAAGCAAACAATATTAGTAACGGGAGGTACTGGCTTTATTGGTAGTCATACCACCGTAGAATTACAGAATGCCGGCTATCAAGTCGTTATCGTGGATAATCTCTCTAATTCTAATGAGAATGTGGTTGATGGCATTGAGAAGATAACAGGTATCCGTCCAGCTTTTGAGAAAGTTGACTGTTGCGACTTGGCGGCTATGGAGAATGTGTTTAAAAAATACCCAGATATTCAGGGTGTTATCCATTTCGCAGCCTCCAAAGCGGTAGGTGAGAGTGTGGAGAAACCATTGCTTTATTATCGGAATAATATCGTTAGTCTGGTGAATCTGTTGGAGTTGATGCCCAAATACAATGTGAAAGGTATTATCTTCTCTTCCAGTTGTACAGTATATGGTCAGCCAGACCCAGAAAATCTGCCTGTGACAGAGAACGCACCCATCAAGCCAGCAGAGAGTCCTTATGGAAATACCAAGCAGATCAATGAGGAGATCATCCGTGATGATATCAATAGTGGTGCTCCTATCAAGGCAATTCTGTTGCGCTATTTCAATCCGATAGGCTCTCATCCATCATCTATTATAGGAGAGATGCCCAATGGTGTTCCCATGAACTTGATTCCTTATGTGACACAAACTGCCATGGGAATCCGTGAACAACTGAAAGTCTTTGGTAATGACTATAATACACCTGACGGAACTTGTATCCGTGACTATATCTATGTCGTTGACTTGGCAAAGGCTCATGTGAAGGCAATGGCTCGTGTGCTGGATACTGACAGTGATAAGCTGGAGGTCTTCAATGTGGGAACAGGTCATGGTTGTACTACGAAGGAAATCGTTGATGCTTTCCAGAAGGCAACAGGTGTGAAACTCAATTGGACTTATGCTCCTCGTCGTGCAGGTGATATCGAGAAAGTATGGGCTAACCCTGAGAAAGCAAATAAGGTATTGGGATGGAAGGCTGAGACGTCTCTGGAAGATACCCTGAAGAGTGCCTGGAACTGGCAGAAGAAGCTGCGCGAGGAAGGTATTCAATAGTTGACCTATAACCAGTCATCATTGACTGTGTTTATTTTGTGTTTGTGTTGTTGTGAGCCCCCGATGCGAATCGAGGGCTCATTCTATCCGAAAAATGATGATGATGAACGAGAATCTCTTAGAACAATTGAATGAAGGGCAACGTGAGGCTGTCATCTTTTGTGGTGGTCCCCAACTGGTCATTGCTGGAGCTGGCTCTGGCAAGACACGTGTGCTGACCTATAAGATTGCCTATCTTTTGCAACAGGGAATGAATCCCTGGAATATCTTGGCACTGACCTTTACGAACAAAGCTGCTCGTGAGATGAAGGAGCGTATCGGAAGGCTGGTAGGAGAAGAACGCGCCCGTTATCTCCAGATGGGCACTTTCCATTCGGTGTTTGCAAGAATATTAAGAGCTGAGGCTTCCGTATTGGGCTTCCAGTCAAACTTCACGATTTACGACCAGAGTGATTCCCGTTCGTTGGTGAAGAATATCATCAAAGAGATGCAGTTGGATGATAAGACCTATAAGCCCGCTTCTGTTGCCGACCGTATCTCAATGGCGAAGAACCATCTGTTGCTGCCACAGGCTTATGCTCAGAGTTCATGGGCTAATGATGATGCCCAGCATAAACGTCCAGCCCTGAAGAATATATATATAAGGTATAGCGAAAGATGTAAGCAGGCGAATGCCATGGACTTTGATGATCTGTTGGTGTATACCTATATGTTGTTTAAGAATCATGAGGATATCCGACAGAAATATATTGAGCGTTTCCAGTATGTGCTGGTGGATGAGTATCAAGATACCAATTACGCACA
>CAJONQ010000034.1 GCA_905235835.1 uncultured Prevotella sp. | reverse complement strand
GGACTGGGTGAGCAGATAGAGGGAATGGTGAAAGAACTGTATGCTGGTAAGGGTGCCGTACGTGCCACCTTACATAAATATGTAGCGGCAAGATAAGCGCTGCCACCTTATTAATAATAGGGGGTATTCTGCTAAATACCACAATCGTGGTATGCAGAATGCCCCATTTGTGCTATTTCGGGTATGCGGATTTCACCGTACCTTTGCACTCGTCGAACAGACATAATAATTGTTTAAAAGACGGAGTAACATATTAACAAATAAAAATAAAAGATTATGAGCAACAAGAAACTACACTTCGAGACTTTACAACTACATGTAGGACAAGAACAGCCCGACCCCGCTACTGACGCTCGTGCCGTGCCCATCTACCAGACCACATCCTACGTGTTCCGTAACTCACAACATGCCGCTGACCGCTTCGGACTGCGTGACGCTGGTAACATCTACGGTCGTCTGACCAACTCTACACAGGGTGTCTTTGAGGATCGTGTCGCAGCACTGGAAGGTGGTGTCGCCGGTCTTGCCGTGGCAAGTGGTGCCGCTGCAGTGACTTATGCCTTGCAGAATATCGCACAGGCTGGTGACCATATCGTCGCTGCCGACAACCTGTATGGCGGTTCCTTCAACCTCATCACCCACACCTTATCGACACAAGGTATCTCAAATACCATCGTGAAGGTGAACGACCTCGCCGCTTTGGAGGCAGCTATCCAGCCGAACACAAAGGCAGTATATGCCGAGACTTTCGGTAACCCGAACTCCGATGTCACCAATATAGAGGGTATCGCCGAGGTAGCCCACAAGCACAACATCCCCCTGATTATCGACAACACGTTTGGAACACCGTTCCTGATTCGTCCTATCGAGCATGGTGCCGACATCGTGGTACACTCCGCCACGAAGTTCATCGGAGGACACGGTTCCTCATTAGGTGGCGTCATCGTAGACGGTGGCACATTCGACTGGAAGGCTAATGCCGACAAGTTCCCTTCCCTCGCAAAACCAGACCCTTCCTATCATGGTGCAGTATTCGCTGACGTTGCTGGTGCTGCCGCCTTCGTGACCCGCATCCGTGCCGTCATCCTGCGTGACACTGGTGCCACCATCTCACCCTTCAATGCGTTTATCTTATTACAAGGTCTGGAGACACTGAGTCTGCGTGTGGAGCGTCATGTGGAGAACGCCCTGAAGGTAGTGGACTTCCTGAAGAACCACCCGAAGGTGGCAAAGGTCAACCACCCGTCACTGCCCGACCATGAGGATCACGCCCTCTATCAGAAATACTTCCCGAACGGTGGCGGCAGCATCTTTACCTTTGAGATCAAGGGCGGCGAGAAAGAGGCTTGGAAATTTATTGACTCTTTGGAGATTTTCTCCCTGCTTGCCAATGTCGCTGACGTGAAGAGTCTGGTGATACACCCCTATACCACCACCCACTCACAGATGTCACCTGAGGAGTTAGAGCAGCAGCACATTACTCCTTCTACCGTTCGACTCAGTATAGGAACAGAGCATATCGACGACATCATCGACGACCTCTCACAGGCATTTGATAAGATTTAAATATAAAATACAAAGTAACAAGCAAAAGACGAAATATTATGACAAAGATTGCAAAACAACTGACCGAGCTTATCGGAGGTACCCCACTGCTCGAACTGAGCAAGTTTTCTGCGAAGAAGGGACTGAAGACCCCTATTATTGCCAAGGTAGAGTACTTTAACCCTGGTGGCAGTGTGAAAGACCGTATCGCCCTCGCCATGATTGAGGATGCCGAGCAGAAAGGGCTGTTAAAGCCTGGTGCAACCATCATTGAGCCAACGAGTGGTAACACAGGTGTAGGACTTGCTTTGGTTTCGGCTGTCAAAGGCTATAAACTCATCCTGACAATGCCTGAGACGATGAGTGTAGAGCGTCGTAACCTCGTGAAGGCATACGGTGCAGAGGTTCGATTAACCAGTGGTAAAGACGGTATGGCTGGTGCCATCCGTGCCGCAGAGGAGTTGCGAGACAGCATCCCCGGCTCCATCATCCTGCAACAGTTTGAGAATGCCGCCAACCCTGCCAAGCACTATGCGACGACTGGTCCTGAGATCTGGAAGGACACCGACGGAAAGATAGATATCTTCGTGGCTGGTGTGGGTACTGGCGGAACTGTCTCTGGTATTGGTAAATACCTGAAAGAGCAGAATCCCAATATCAAGATCATTGCCGTAGAGCCCTCTTCCTCCCCCGTACTGAACGGTGGACAGAGCGGTCCCCATAAGATTCAGGGAATCGGTGCCGGTTTTGTCCCCAAGACCTACGATGCCAGTGTCATTGACGAGGTATTGGATATCGACAACGACGATGCCATCCGCACAGGACGTGAGCTCGCCCAACAGGACGGTCTGTTGGTAGGTATCTCCTCTGGTGCCGCCGCCTATGGTGCCGCCGTCATTGCCCAGCGTCCTGAAAATGCAGGAAAGACCATTGTGGCACTGTTGCCAGACACGGGCGAGCGATACCTCTCAACAGTGCTCTACGCTTTTGAGGAATACCCCCTTTAAATACCCTTTTCCTAATCAATCAACAGCCGCGGATGACCACCATCTGTGGCTGTTTTTTATAAAAAACAGGGAAAATATTTGGGAAAGTAAATGAAATATCCTATCTTTGTAGGCTGATAGCACTAATCTATCAACAACAATGAGCCTACTCCAAAGATATAACATATTTTCCCGCATCACCATCCTTGCAATACTGCTATTAGTACCAGCAATTTTGCAAGCGCAAGACAACCTTTTCTACAATCTATTCGACTTCGACCACATTCTTGGGTATGTAGTGGCAGGGCTGCTCATCGCCATCTTCGTTTTGTTGTTCTACAACAGACTATACGTGTTCCGTGAGCATGAAGTCATCAGCCTCCATAAGAGCAGGAATGCCCGTCTCGCCCTTGTGATGCAGGCAGGTAAATTGCGTCTATGGACTTATTATCCAGAGACACGACACTACCGGATTCTATCTGTGTCAGGAGAAGATGCCAAAGAATACAACCCTGTGGACTTCGCTCTTTTCTACAATCGTGACGATTTCGAGAAGATGCGTTCTTTCATGTTCGATATTATTGAGGGCAGACGACTCACCGCCACAGTGAATATCAAAAGTGCCAATATCAACAAGCATATCTCTTATTACGAAATACACTTGTCGATACAAGACCGTGATGCCAAGGGACAGGTTACCAGAATACTGGGTGTGCAGCATGACATCACCGATATTTATGAGAAGAAAGTCAGTGCTAACGCGCTATCCATGCGGTATGAGACCGTGTTCAACTCTTCGCAGGTTGACATGTTGTATTATGACAAGAACGGTGTGCTTACAGATATCAACAACACCGCTTGTGAGTCATTCGGCATTCAAAACCGCGAGGAAGCCATTCATCAGAATTTATTATTTAAGGAGAATCCCCTTTTCAACCATATTGATGTCAGTCAATCTAATCATACACATACCACGGCTATCATTGACAGCGAAGCTAACGAGCACTCCCGTTACCACATCAAGAGTCCTGGAAAAGAAGACAAGATGTACTACGAGTCAACGATTAACTCCGTCATTAATCAGCAAGGAGAGTTAGAGGGTATTTACATCGCCGGACGCAACGTCACAGAAATGGTGACCTCTTTCCATCAGCAGCAGGAAGGCGCTGTAGCTCTGAAGAAGGCAACGGAGCAGATTCAGAAGTATGTAGAGAAGATTAATTTCGCCCTTCGAATCAGTAATGTACGATTAGTCAATTATGACCCCAAGAGATATACTACCAGCATATCCAATATCATCGGCAAGACGCAACTCCAATTGTCACAACTTCGTTGTATTCGTCTTGCCGCTCCACGTTACCGTCGTACCGTGTCGAGTATACTCAACAGGATGGATCATTTAACGACCCACAATATCGAGCAGATTATCGAGACGGAGATCAGAGACCAGAAGGGCAGACAGATTTCCTTAATGCTCAACTTGGTGCCTATCCTTGATAAGGACAACCATATTTCTCACTATTTCGGTATGTTCCGCAACCAGACTGATATGGTAGAGACCGAAAGAAAACTTGCTATCGAGACTCGCAAGGCTCAGGAAGCGGAACTATTGAAAGAATCGTTCCTCACCAATATGAGTTACGAGATACGCACCCCACTGAATACCGTCCTCGGCTTTGCCGAATTATTTGAGACTGACCATGATGAGGAAGATGAGCCCATTTTCGTTGAGGAGATCAAGAAGAACACCAACACGCTATTGCTGCTGATTAATGATATCCTCTTCCTCTCGAAGCTGGATGCCGATATGGTGGAGTTCAAACATGATGATTTTGACTTCGCAGAGTATTTTGACGCTTACTGTCAGATGGGATGGAGTAGTGTCAATGCCGGCGTTAAGACAAACATAGAGAATCCCTACGAGCATCTGGTATTGAATGGGGATATCGAACAGCTCGGCAAGGCAATACAGAAACTTTGTGCTAATTCCGCAACGTTCACCCAGGAAGGTTCTATCCGTGCTAAATACGAATATCGCCGTAATGAGCTCGCTATTTGTATTGAGGATACTGGTGGCGGTATCGACCCAGAAGCCATTCCCCACGTCTTCGATCGCTTCGTCCGTGATAAAGATGCGCGACTTTATGGAACTGGTCTTGACCTACCTATCATCGAGTCACTGGTCAAGAAGATGGGTGGCACGATAGAAATACAATCAGAATTAAAGAAAGGAACCACTGTATGGATCTTCTTACCTTGCCATGCCAAAAAGGTTGAGAAGAAAAGTAATTTCATCAATTAACGAGACTGAATATGAGTACCATATATTGCATCCATCTACTATTGTCAGGGCTACCGCCTTTACTAAATACGCCGAACCAGTTCAACGTCAGCGTTGTCGTTCTTGTCTTACTCATATTCTGCATCGTACTCTTTTTCAACCATCTGATACTGAAAAGGGTACGCAAAGCCTCCATACAGTCAAGCAACACCAATGCGGTGATGCAACAGGCATTAAAAATCAGTGAGAACCATGTGGTGTACTATAATATCTCCACGAAGTATACAGACAAGCTCTACGGGCATATGATTCCTGATGAGGGAATCTCGGCAGAAGACTGGAAGGCACATGTACACCCAGACGACCTTCCCCATGCTCTTGACCTGCTGCATCAGGTGATTGACGGGAAATTGAAATCAGCAGAATTCAATTACCGATGGAACTTTGATTATAGCGGAGGACGACCAAGATGGGGTTATATGCATAATGTCAGTGTGGCAGAGTACCTCCCAGGCATGACACGTCCCGTGGGTATCGTCAGTACCTTGGTAGACGAGACCAACATCATCAGACAACAGGAGAAAGAAGACGAGTTACACCAGAGATATAAGTTGATCTTCGAGGAGTCTATTATCGGCTTGTCGTTCTACGACCCAGACGGATGGTTGCTGGATACCAATAAGAAAATGCGTCAAATTTGTAACTTCGACAGTGAGGAGAGCGATAAGTTTTTCTCCAATGCGAACCTCTTCAAGACTATGCCTTTCCATGATTTCCTGGACAAGAATCACATGGAAGAATTCTGGGTATGCTCTCGTAGTGACATTCCTGAGCGAGACATGCATTTGTTTTTGGAAATTCGTGTCCACCCCATCCATGATGAGAACGGTAAGCTAGCCTATATCGCCATTGCCGTACGCGATGTGACAGAAGAGCGTGAGATGTACCTTCAGTCGCGACTCAACGACATACAGATTCAGAAAGCCAACGAAGAGATCAAGCGTTATGAGATGGAGCTTCGGTATTTGATGGAGTCTTGTGACATGCGTGCATGGCGCACCTCCTTCAAAGACCGCAAGATACAATTCATGAAGGGACTCAGTGAGGTGGAGCGTGAGATGACCTTTGACGAGTATGAGACTTATTTTCTGGACGACTCTGGTGTGATTAAAGAGAATTTCGCCCATCCTGAGATTCACTTCACAGAACCTGTCACCTATCTCTGTAAGATGCGTCCTATTTTCCATTCTTCCCATGAAGTACATTGGAACCAGATAAACAACGTGCCCATCTATGATGAAAATGGAGAACTGACAGGCTGTTTCGGACTGATCCGCAACATGACGAAGTATATTCAGGCTCAGGAGAAGCTCAAGCACGAGACACAGCGAGCCAACGAGTCGGGACGACTAAAGAGTGTATTCCTTGCCAATATGACCCATGAGATACGCACACCGCTGAATGCCATCGTGGGATTCTCTGACCTCCTGCAGATGATGAGTACAACGGAAGAGAAACGGGAGTTGCTTCATGTGATTCATAACAACTGCGACATGCTGCTTCGCCTGATTAACGACATCATGGCAATCTCTGCGATGGATTCCAACGGACTGGTCATGAATCCTAAAGATACCGACTATGCCAAAGCATTCGATGAGATCTGCCAGACGCTCGCTCAACGTGTCGAGAATCCTCATGTGCAGTTTATCAAGGAGAACCCCTATAAGACACTTTTAACGCATTTGGATGTTGGACGAATGACACAGGTCATCACCAATTTCGTCACCAATGCTGTCAAATACACACAAAAGGGTCATATCCGTGTGGGCTATCAAATCAAAGATAATGGCATTTACATGTACTGTGAGGATACTGGAACAGGTATTCCCAAGGAACAATGCCCCAAAGTCTTCGACCGCTTTGTCAAACTGAACGACTATGTCCAAGGAACAGGACTGGGACTCGCTATCTGCAAGGCGATTGCCGAGCGTTGCAATGGTAAGATCGGCGTCGACAGCAAAGTGGGAAAGGGTTCGACTTTCTGGATATGGTTACCTTGTATTATTGTGAAATCTGAAATCTGCGATCATGATGAGAAAAAATTATAAGTACCTGCTGGTTTCCTTGCTAATGTGGGGTTCCTCCTTGCCTCTCCTTGCAGCCTCGCAAGACGAGAATATCAGAGAATACACGCAAGAGCATCCCCTTGTCTATGAGGATGTTTTCGACTTATGGCCCTACTCTTTCCTGAACGAGAATGGAGAGCCTGACGGATACAATGTGGATCTTATACGTCTTATGCTCAAAGAACTGAATATCCCTTACATCATCAAGATGAAGCCTAAACAAGAATGCTTCAACGACATCAAAGAAGGGAAGTCAGACCTGATGTTTGCCTTGGCGGCTGGTTTCAATGACGGATTCGGACGATACAGTAACAACACCATCACCCTCTTTACCCAGAGTGTGGCAACACCTGTCAACAAGCCTGTCCAGATTATGACATTCCGTGATTTAGAAAAGCACCAGGTCACGGTATGGGAAGGAAGTATCTGCCATCATCTCATGAAAGACTATGGATGGGAGGAGAATGCGTTAGCGACGAAATTCATGAGAGACGCCATTGAGAAAATAAGCATGAAAGAGGATGGGCAAATCGTATGGAACACCCTCTCACTGAAGTGGCTCATCCATAAATACAAGATCGACAACGTCCAGATTACTCCTGTTGACATGCCCCATGGCGAGTATAAGTTCATGTCGAATAACCCCCATCTCCTGGCAAGGCTCGACAGTGTCTATACCGTGCTCAGCTCTGCCAATAAATTCACAGATATCCAGAATAAATGGTTCTACCCGGAACGCAATGAGGAGAAGATAGCACCTTGGATATGGTATGTCTCCGCTATCAGCGGTGTCATCATCCTGCTATTCATGATATATGCCATTAACTTTCGTATCAAAGAGCGCCAGTTGCAGAAACTCACCAAGAAGTTAAATCAGCGACTTGCCCTCATCTTGGAGGCTAGTCATGTCCGCATGTGGACTTACGATACCAAGACGAACCTCTTCACATGGCGTAACGAGAAAGGACAGCCCTCTTTCAACTATACCATCGAAGAGTTCTCCCTCCGTTATCATGCTGGTGATTTTGAGCAGTTGCGTAATGCCCTTCATGAGTTGGAGAACAGTAGGGAGAAGCTGGATAAGGAGAAAGACATCAGCCTGTATGTAAGGGCAAAAGACCATGAGGATGGTGATGTACAAGAGCATGACTTTATCATGTCACTCTCGGTACTGGAAAGAGACAAATACGGGAAGCCGCTCATAATCCTCGGCACTAAAAAAGACATCACACAGGAACGCCGCCAGCAGCGCCTTGACGAGGAATGCGCCATGAGATATTGGGCTATCTTCAACACATCACTGGCTGGCATCATGTATTTCGATAAAAAAGGAATCCTCATGAACATCAATGAGAAAGCCTGTGAGACTTACGCCTGCAACCGTGAGGAGATAATAGCCGAACAAGTGTCGTTCCATGACTTGCTGGACATCCATGTCGACATGGAGGAGACTGAGGGTTATCACTTCACCCAATTCATCAACCTTGACAAGATTCCTGACAAAGAGCGCAGGGTCAAGGCATGCAAGCGCAGGGGAAAACTCCTGCATGAGATACAACTGATGACGGTCTATGACGAGAATGACCAACTGATGGGTATGTTTGCCATCGGACGAGACATGACAGACCGCGTCAACGCCAGCAACCAGCAGCATGAGCATGCCGACCGTGCCAGAGGCATCATCAACGAACTGACAGAATATATCACCAATATCAACTATGTTCTCCAGTTTAGTGGTGTCCACATGGTGACCTACTCCCCTAAGTCACATACGCTGATTATCTACAACGGTATCAACAAAGTACGGTATGAGATTACACAGACACGCTGCATGACACTGGTGCACGACAAGTCGAAGAGAAAGGCGATGCACCTGCTGAACAATATGGACAACCTTGTTGCAAAGCCTATTGACACAGATATCATGACCAGTATCCATGTGCATAACAACAAGTTGATGCACTTGCAATTCAACATGGTACCGACTTACGACAAAGACGATAAACTCAAAGACTATTTCGGACTGTGCCGTGACGTGACAGAGCAGACATACAATGAGCTACAACTGGCACAGAAGACCAAAGAGGCACAAGAAGTGGAGAACACCCAGAACAGCTTCCTGAAAAATGTGAGTCATGAGATTCGTACTCCTCTCTACGCTGTCGTAGGTTTCGCAGAGCTCTTTGAGATGGAACACGCCAAAGAGGATGAGGAGATTTTCATTCAGGAGATTCTCAAGAACTCCGACCACCTGTTGCAACTGATCAACGACATCCTCTTCCTGTCACGACTGGATGCCCACATGATTGAGATTCACAAGCAACCTAACGACTTCGCTACCGTCTTTGAGGGATTCTGCCAACAGGGATGGGAGCGATACCAGCACGAGGGTGTCAAATATGTCGTGGAGAACCCCTACCAGCAACTGGTCGTCGATGTAGATGTCACCAATCTCCAGCATATCATTGAACAGGTAACGGCGAATGCGGCACAATACACCAAACAGGGAACCGTCCGTGCCCGTTACGACTATATCGGACGACGACTGATGATTTCCATAGAGGACACGGGACAAGGCATCAGTCAGGAAATTCTGCAACGCATCTATGAGCGCTTTGTCTCTGGTCCTAACAAAGGCAGCGGACTGGGACTGCCTATTTGTAAAGAGCTGACCGAGCAGATGGGAGGCACGATGGAGATTAACTCAGAGGAGGGATTAGGCACGACGGTATGGATTACCATCCCATGTCATGCCACTGTTGTCAAACGAAAAAAATATATCTGATATGACGAGATACTGGCACATTATTTATTATATTACCATGGCAGTGCTATGGACAGTATGCCTTCCCGCCGAAGCCCAACAGTCGCTGGAAGGGAAGTATGACGAGGAGCACCCTGTCATCATCGCTGGTGACTGGGACAAGCCCCCATACGAATACCAGAACGACAATGGAGAACCAGCAGGCTCCAACATTGACATCATGCGCGCCATTATGAAACAACTGGGTATTCCCTGTAAGTTCCTACTCAAAGAATGGGGCAATGCCATCAAGGCTTTTGAGCGAGGTGAGGCAGACCTGATTCTTGCCAATGCCCACAGATACAAGAAGGCACCCTATTATTATACCCGGAATATCATCAACTATAATCGTATCCGCGTACTGATGAGAGGAGACACCGTTCCCCCACTCTCTCTGAGACAACTGGCGGAAGACGGTGTGGTACTAAAACCCACCGATTATTCTCTTACTTATTTCCTGGCGGAAGACTCCAATTACATCAACCATATCGAGTTCCAGTCACCAAAGGTCGCCATGTTAGGACTACGTGACAACGACTACAAGTACTTTGTGTGGGGAGAAGAGCCTCTGAAATGGAAGATGAAAGAGCTGGGCTTCGAGCAGGAAGGTTTTATCCTCAACGAAGTCAATATCCCCGTCAGTGATATTCACGTCATCGGTCGGGACAAGGAGCTGATCGACGAGATAGATGATATCTACTCCCGATTGAAACAGAGTGGTGAGGTGGAGATCATCAATAACCGTTGGCTGCATCCAGAGAAAGTGACAGAGAACATGCGACTTCCTGTCGCCGTCATCATCATGCTGGTGATTATCCTACTGACCATTTTCTGTTATCTGCTCACCCGCTTGGCACAGTCACAGGCAAAGAAAGCCTCTCACAATTCCGTGGAATTGAACGAGATGATGTATATGGCATTACACATGGGACGTTTTTATGTCATGCAATACAACATCGCCCACGACCAGTTCACCAACCGCTACGGCGATTTCCTGCCTAACAAGGGAATGTCGTTGGAGGAGTTTATCTCCCATATCCATCCTATGGAGCAAGCGGAGTTCAGGGACAAAATGCACCTCATGGAGTCGGGACGGGAGCAAAAGACAGCTATCGACAAGCGATGGAACATCGGTACGGCAGACCATCCGCAATGGCTCAATTTCAAAGGACACTCGATGGTAGAGTATGATGACGATGGGCATCCTACCTATATCATCAATACCATTAACGATATCACCCAAGATGTGGAAGAGGAGAAAATAGCCCATGACCTGAAGAGGAAATATGAGCGGCTGAGCAATATTCCACAACTTGCCATGTCGTACTATAACAAAGACGGTTCCCTGATCGACATCAACGACTCTATGAAGGCGCTCTGTGAGTTCGACAAAGTTGAGAATGAGCGTTTCTTCCGACAGGTAAACATGTTTGACATCCCTATCTTCCACGGAATCTACCCACCAGGCAGTGAGGGAACGATGGCAGCATGTAATTGTATTGACAAGCGTTATGCCAGCAAGAACACCTATGTCGAGTTTGAGGTCCGTCCGTTGCTGGATGAGCAAGGAGACATATTCAACTATATTGTGTCCGCTATTGACATCACAGAGGAGCACGACCGTGACGTGGACATCCATAAGATAACCAAAGAGATACAAACGGCTATCAACCAGATGAACCAGTTGGAGCGCCAATTACAATATATTCTGGAGAATACCAATATGTATGTCTGGCGACTTGATTTCCGCAAGAAGACTGTCATTTACACCCGTTTCTTAAGAAAACCAGAGTTTATCAGAACTTTCGACGAGTATTACAACTGCGTGTTTGAGGAAGAGAAGGCAATAGTCAAGAAAGGACTGGAGTCCCCAGAGATGTGGGACAAGCCTTTCTCCATCAATCGTCATTTCAAGAAGCCACTCTTCGATGAGGGCGACTCTGACAGGTGGTATAACATCTCGGGAATCCCTATCCAGGATGAGGAGGGAAAGATATCCAGTATATTCGGTATTATCCGAGACATCACGGAACAGCTGGAGGCTGAACGCAAGTTAAAAGAGGAGACGCTACGTGCTAAGAATAGCGGACACCAAAAGAGCATGTTCCTTGCCTCTATGACGCATGAGTTACGCACCCCAATGAATTCTATAGTGGGTTTCTCTGAACTGCTACGCTCTATCGACACCCCTGAGGAGCGAAAGGAGTTTATCCGTATTATCCGTACCAACTGTGATATCCTGCTGCGACTCATCAACGACATCCTGGAGGCTGCCAATCTTTCCAACACACAGATGCAGATTATCCCCAAAGAGGTGGACTTCGCCAAGGAGTTCGACGTGTTGTGCCAGGCACTTGTCCAGCGCGTGGATAATCCTGCTGTGGAATTCAAGAAGAAGAACCCACAGACGAAACTGATTACCAGCTTGGATATGGGACGCATCCAACAGGTCATCACCAATTTCGTCACCAATGCCGTCAAATACACTCACGAGGGACATATCTGCGTAGGCTATCGCTTGGATCAACGCTACGGAAAGACGGGACTCTATGTCTATTGTGAGGACACGGGTGACGGCATTCCTAAGGAGAAACAGGCAATGGTCTTTGAGCGTTTTGTCAAACTGAATGAGTTTGTGCAAGGAACAGGATTAGGACTTGCCATCTGTAAGTCTATCATCGAGCTATGCGGTGGGCAGATCAATGTGGAGAGTGAGGTTGGCAAAGGCTCTACCTTCTGGTTCTGGATTCCTATCAATATCAAGGAGATAGAACCCATGCCCACAGCATATATTATTTAATAAGGTAAATGAATAATACTATCATAAATGAAAAGAAGAATCATTTTTGCAATGCTGCTTTGCCTGTCTTCCATCACCACATGGGCAGAGCAGGTCGTTATCGAGACTAAGAATGTGTCAATGGTCCTTGAGGCCACCAAGGGTGCACAGCCACAATATGTCTACTTCGGTGTCAAACTGAATGCGAGAGAACTGCAGAACATGCAGAAGCCGGAGATGTTCGGACGGATGGACGCCTATCCTGCCTATGGCTTGAACACTCCTGCGGAGGCAGCCCTTGCCATGCGCCATGCTGACGGTAACCTCTCTACGGCACTGGTTGTGGAGGGTGTGCAACGTGCCGGCAATATCACGACCATCCAGTTGAAGGATCCCGTCTATCCGATTCTCGTTAACCTTAAATACAAGACTTATCAGGAGGAGGACATGATCGAGGCATGGACAGAGATTGTCAATAACGAGAAACAGACCGTGACACTGACAACCTTTGCCTCCGCCATGCTGCCTATCCGTCGTGGTAATGTATGGCTCAGTCATTTCTATGGCTCATGGGCTAACGAGACACAACTGGTGGAGGAGCCTCTGACACCTGGTCAGAAGGTCATCGTCAATAAAGACGGTACCCGCAACTCGCATACTGACCATGCCGAGGTGATGTTCTCACTCGATGGCAAGGGACAGGAGAACTGCGGACAGGTGATTGGTGCCGCACTCTGCTATTCTGGCAATTACCGACTGAAAATCGCTACTGATGATACAGAATATCATTATTTCTTCGCTGGTATCAACGAGGACAACTCTGAGTATCACCTGAAGAAGGGTGAGACCTTCGTGACTCCTAAACTGGCACTGACCTTCTCCCAGCAGGGACTCTCTGGTGTTTCCCGTAACTTCCACAAGTGGGGACGCAAATATATGCTCATGCATGGCGACAAGGAGCGTAAGATTCTGCTGAACTCATGGGAGGGTGTGTATTTCGACATCAACCAGAAGGGCATGGACCAGATGATGGCGGATATCGCCTCGATGGGTGGTGAGCTCTTCGTCATGGATGACGGTTGGTTTGGTGACAAGTATCCTCGTAAGACAGATAACTCCTCACTGGGTGACTGGGTCGTTGACAAGAACAAGTTGCCGGAGGGTATCGAGGGACTCCTTCGGGATGCCAAGAAACATGGTATCAAGTTCGGTATCTGGATTGAGCCGGAGATGAGCAATACCGTCAGCGAGCTGTATGAGCAGCATCCCGACTGGATTGTCAAGGCTCCCAAGCGTGATGCTGTGCTGGGACGTGGCGGTACGCAGGTGGTACTCGACCTTGCCAACCCCAAGGTACAGGACTTCGTATTCAGTGTGGTTGACAACCTAATGTCGAAATATCCGGAGATTGACTATATCAAGTGGGATGCCA
Organism: uncultured Prevotella sp.; assembly: GCA_905235835.1. Classification (GTDB taxonomy): domain Bacteria; phylum Bacteroidota; class Bacteroidia; order Bacteroidales; family Bacteroidaceae; genus Prevotella. Next base: position 3,663 of record CAJONQ010000034.1, on the reverse strand, counting down.
ACATGGCGATTATGAACCATGGCTCACAATACCTGACGATGAACGACCAGAGTCATCTGTATATCGAGTACCATCGTGGTTTCGAGAAGGTCTGTCAGCGCATCCGTGCCAAGTTCCCCGACGTGACCATCCAGGCATGTGCCAGCGGTGGCGGTCGTGCCAACTGGGGAGTGCTCCCCTACTTCGACGAGTTCTGGGTCAGCGACAATACAGATGCCCTCCAGCGTATCTATATGCAATGGGGTACCAGTTATTTCTTCCCTGCCATCGCCATGGCAAGTCATATCTCCGCCACACCGAACCACACCGTATTCCGCACCACGGCACTGAAATATCGCATTGATGTGGCAATGAGCGGACGACTGGGTATGGAGATCCAGCCCAAGAACATGACGGATGACGAGAAGGAGCTGTGTCGCAAGGCGATTGCAGAATACAAGCAGATTCGTCCTATCGTACAGTTTGGTAATATCTATCGTCTTGTTTCTCCTTACGACAAGAAGGGACTCGCCTCCATGATGTATGTCACCGACCAACAGGACAAAGCGGTATTCTACTGGTGGAAGACAGAGTCGTTCCAGAACGAGCACCTGCCCCGTGTGAGGATGGCAGGACTGGATGCCAACCGTATGTATAAGGTGAAGGAGCTGAACCGCATCGACCTCCAGCCGATGAGTGTAGAGGGTAAGTCGTTCAGTGGTGCCTATCTGATGAACCACGGTCTGGACATGCCGTATCGCAACGAGACTGAGTGGTCGAAGAAGAACGACTGGTCGAGCCGTGTCCTTCTGCTGGAGGCAGAATAACATAGAGATATCGGCATCTCGAAATCTTGAAAGAATAATGGCAATCGGAAAAAGCGAGAGCCTGCTGGCATCAATCCGCGAAGGGCGTGAGATGACACAGGGGGAGAAACTCAGGCTGATCATCAGCCTGAGTATTCCTAGTATTCTCGCTCAGATATCCGCCACCATCATGTTCTTCATCGATGCCTCGATGGTGGGACATCTTGGTGCTAAGGCTACTGCTGCCATCGGACTGGTAGAGACTACCGGGTGGCTGATGGGTGGACTGGGGGCCGCTGCTAATATGGGATTCTCCGTACAGGTGGCACATGCCATTGGTGCTAACGACCTCAAGCGGGCACGCCGTATCTTGCGGCAATCACTGGTCTGCTGTCTGCTTTTCAGTGTTGCCATCTCGACAACTGGTATTCTTATCAGCGGTCCCCTGCCCTACTGGCTGGGAGGCTCCGAGGAGATCGCCCATGACGCCTCTGTCTATTATGCCATCATCGGTTTCTGTGGTATCTTCTTCCAGATGAACGGATTAGGCAGTTCGATGCTGAAATGTTCTGGTGACATGAAGATTCCTTCCGCATTGAACATCATGGCTTGTGTGTTGGATGTCATCTTCAACTATATCTTCATCTATATCGTTGACTTAGGGGTGATGGGTGCGGCAATAGGTACAGGACTTGCCGAACTCGTGACAGCTTCGCTGATGCTTTACTTCCTGCTCTGCCGCTCTGAGATATTAAGACTGAAAGGTCGCCCACGCCGCTCTTTCCGTCCACAGGCTGATGTGGTCAACAATGCCATCAAGATCGGAGCACCCATGGGACTGCAACACATGCTGATGGGTGGTGCCCAGATTGTGAGTACCATCATCGTCGCTCCTCTTGGTACGGTCGCTATAGCTGCCCACTCACTTGCCATCACCGTCGAGAGTCTTTGTTACATGCCTGGATATGGTATTGCCGATGCAGCGACGACACTGGTCGGTCAGAGCTTTGGTGCCAGAAAACGGTTGCTCACCCAGTCGTTTGCCCGTATGTCGGTAGGACTGGGTATGGTAGTGATGACCATCATGGGGGTACTGATGTGGATCTTCGCCCCGGAGCTGATGTCCCTGCTGACCCCTGTCGAGGAGATTATCGCCATCGGTGCCCAGTCATTGCGCATCGAGGCGTTTGCAGAACCGATGTTCGCTGCCTCTATCGTCTGCTATGGTGTCTTCGTGGGGGCTGGCGATACTTTGAAACCGTCTATCATGAACCTCACCTGTATGTGGGCTGTCCGTCTGACCTTTGCCGCCTATCTGGCACCTACCTACGGACTGCCTGGCGTATGGACGGCAATGGCTGTGGAACTTACTTTCCGTGGTACGATCTTCCTTCTGCGCCTGTTCTTTGGTAACTGGGTAAAAGGAATCAAAAGCGAATAAACAGGGTTTATAAAAACAAAGCAGCCGGGAGATCACTCTTCCGGCGTGCTTACTTTTCTTTTCCTATTAATAACTAAAAACTTGCTTTCTCTGTAAACTAATACCTTACTACTAACCTAAAACTACTAACAAAAACCGAACTAATATATTTTCGTTATCCTCAATCTTTTCCTTATCTACTACCTATTGTCTGTTATCCTCAATCTTTTATTACCTAAGTGTGTTCCTCTGAATCACGATGCAAAGGTAAGCAGATTTCATCATCCGACAATGAAATCTGAGCGTTTTGAGCGAAAAAGGGGATTATTCTTGACCTATATCAAAAATTTGTGCCCGCACACAACAAGTCTTTCTCTACCACGTTTGTCAACTCCACAAAGTCAGCAACTGTCAGTTCCTCAGGACGTTGCGTCGCAAAACGGGAGTTGGGGACGGACGCATACTGCTTTAAACTAACCCGCAGCATTTTACGACGCTGGTTAAATGCTATTTTCACTAACTGCTTAAACAACTGCTCGTTGCAGTCCAGACGGCTGACCTTGTTGCGGGTCATGCGGATGACGGCACTCTGTACCTTGGGAGGAGGATTAAAAACGTTAGGCTCGACGGTAAAGAGGTATTCCACGTCATACCATGCCTGAATCATCACGGACAGGATACCATAAGCCTTGGTATGTGGCTTCGAGGCGATACGCAGAGCCACCTCTCGCTGGATCATACCCGTACAACAAGGTATCAGGTCGCGATTGTCGAGCATCTTGAAGAATATCTGCGACGAAATATCGTAGGGGTAATTACCAGTCAGTACGAACTGCTGACCGTCGAACACCTTCTGCAAGTCCATCCTCAGGAAGTCCTCCCCTAAGATATTCTCCCTCAACTGAGGGAAATGCTCGTTCAAGTACGCCACACTCTCCCTGTCAATCTCCACCACCTTGAAAGGACGTTCCTTCTCGACCAGATACTGGGTCATCACACCCATACCAGGTCCTACCTCCAATACAGGGATGTCGCTGTATGGCTCGTCCACCGTATCGGCTATCCGCTTGGCTATCGACAGGTCAGTCAGGAAATGCTGACCCAGGTTTTTCTTCGGTCGTACTTGCTTCATTGCTGCAAAGGTACGATTAAGTGAGCAAAATGCCAAATTTATTTGAGCATTTTCGAACGTGAGTACCTTCGACCAAAGCTCAAAGGTACGATTAAGTGAGCATAACACAAGGAATTTCATTTCTCTTAAAAAATGGCTTCAACCTACACTCTTTTAGTTAATTAATTGTTTTTCAATGTTTTAACCCGTGTAGGTTCCCTTCAAAAAAATAACCGAACCTACACTCAGAGGGTCATCTAAGGGTTGTTCGGGTAGTCCGGAGGGCTCGTTCCGATATCAGTTACCACTTGTTCCAACAATGGGAACTGTCAGTTCCCTCCGTAGAA
>CAJONQ010000033.1 GCA_905235835.1 uncultured Prevotella sp. | reverse complement strand
TGACTGTTGAGGGGGGAGGGAAATAAAAAGAACTATAAATATTTGGAGAATTAAATATAATCGCTTATCGTTGTAAACGAAAATAGCGTATTTACGCAAAAATAGTAAACAGGATGGAGATAAAACGAGATATTCATCTAAGGAAACTCATTGAGGATGACAGAGGGACAGATTCTGTCATGAAACTGTAGGCTCAAAATAGTTTAGATGACAGGATGACAGGTACGTGTCCCCCTGTCATTCGTCTCGAAGATACTCGCCGTTCTTCTTCTCTTTCTTTTCCTTCTTCTTTTTTTTCTTCGAATGGAAGAGGTCTCGCCAGCCGTTGAAATCCTTTTTGATAATCAGACCGATGCCTTGGGTGTTCAAACTCGATTTGGTGAAGTAGCGGTCGTTGGTCTGGTTGTATACTTTCAAGGCGAGGTTACCATTGGGCATCAGTAAGTAGCGGATGTCGAAGTCACCAATGAAGGAGGGGTTGGCGGTCGTCGCATTGTCACGATAACCGAACTGTCCGTTGATCAGCAGGCGGTTATTGAATAGTCGCCCACTGATAAGTCCCTCATACTCGGCATTGTTCCATCCCTCGTTACCCGTAGAGATGTTGGCACCGAAACTCCAGTCATTACTCTTGATGACATTCTTCAGGATGCTGTTGATCTGTCCTGACAAGGTTCCAGACAACAGGCTCTGCATGGCAAGGGAGGTCTGACTTTGCTCACTGGTATTCTCTGCATTGTTAGCACCTTGCGGATAGAAGCGTCCGATGGCAAGCAGATAGACTACCTGCTGGTTCATCTCGTCCTGTGAGTTAAGCAGGGAGCGCACCATCTGTTTCTCGTCTGTGCTGACGGTCGGCATGTCGAGGTCGAATTCCACAACTGGTTGTGAAGGCTGTCCTGTGATATTCATCAGACAGTTGACACGTACGGTATTCGAGAAACTCCTTCCCACATTCAGATCAGAGAGTGACACCCCATTGACAGTATGCATCGCCTGCAGATTGAGACTGGCATTATACGGATCGCCGCCAAAGACGATGGTGCCACCCTCTTGGAAGGTGAAGTTCTTCTTGATGACATTCTGAATCGTCACGTCATAAGTACCGTTAGCCACCCGATAGGTGCCAAACATGTTAAAGCCCCCTTTGTTAAACCAGTTGGCACGCAGCACACCATCACCACGCAGGGTGATATAGTCGCCAGTACGACTATCCATCAACAGACGCAGAGTGACATTGGGTGTGCAATTGATGAGGAAGTTGATGTGCATGTCTGAACGCTCTTCCACAGGAGTCGCCACCTTCACCTTGGTCGTGTCAGAGGAATGTGAACGGTCAGTGATACCCCAATGGATGAACTCCTGATTAGAGACGGCATCAGGGTCCGCTGCGTTATAGACGAAGACAGAGTTCGCTTGTGGTGTCACATTCATGTCGATGACCACCTCGTTGGAACGTCCGTGGATGGCAATGTCACCAGTGCCATAGACTGTCCCATAGAATGTGTCATTCCCAAAGTCCGGGAAGTCATAGGCAAGCAGGTTGTCCGCATTGATAAAGAGGTCGTAGGTGAGCTGTGTCAGACATTTATGGTGGATACCACCTGTGACGATACCCTGACGGTCATGGATGTCATAGATAGGACAACGGACAAACTCCACCTCGTCAGGTTTCATACGGATGGTGTCGTTACGCAGTTGATAGGTACAACCAGTCGGTTTGACATGGGCAAGACCATTGAGCACTAACTCACCTGTAAGGTTGATGGCGTCCAGCGGACCATAAAGGCGTACCGCACCATCAGTGTGACCCTCCACCTTACTAAGGAAACTCTGGGTGAAGGAATGCATGAAGTCGATATGGGTTCCTGCCGCCTTGATGTCCAAGTCGATATAGTTGTTGGCGGGTGACACATAACCGTTGATATACGTCATGGCATCCTTGCCGTCATCAGCAATAGCATGAATGTCGATCTGTTCCTTCTCTGTGTTCCAATTGACATGCGCATCCAGTGTTCCCATTCGTCCATGCTCAAACTCAAACTGGTTGACGGTGAGGTCGGCATTTGCCTGTACTTCTTTTCCGAAGATTCCTTTGACAACTGCCTCGCCAGTGGCAAGACCGCTGAAGTTGACTGCATCGAAGTTGACGAGTTCGAGGATATAAGCTACATCCACGTCATGGAGGTTGACAACGAGCGAGTCGCTATTACTCTCAGATGCTGTACCGTCGACCATCAGATACTGGTTGTCGTTGTGGATATTCAACTCGTTAATCTCCAATCTGTTCTTGGAATAGCTGATGGCACATGGCTCAGCGGTCCATAGCGTATTATGTATATTAATATGTGAAGGAGCAATACCGAAGAATGCCACCTGTTGACCACTCGGAGTGGTGAAGAAGTTGGCAGTACTGTTCAGAACACCGCTCATACGGTCTTTGGCATGGTTGTCCCACGAGAAGGATGATACCAAGTGGTTATCATGTGCCTTTCCTTTCAGTCCCAGTTCGAAATGGTTGCCGTTATCCATAATCTTGGTGATGTTAATGTCAAGGGTAAGTGAGTCTCCTGGAGTATTGATAACGATATGCCCATTCTGATACCCACTCTCATTATAATAGAAAGATGGTATGTGACATTCCAGATTGATATCCCTCATGTTATCGTTGACAAATCCCTCCAATGTGACAGGTTGTCTGATGGCAAGAGGTACGTCCAATAGTTGTTGTAACCAGTCGCTCTTGCGGATGACAGCGTGGACATTAAAGTTATTCTGTGTGTTGGGATTCACCTGAGGAAGACCGGGAAGGGTAGGCATCTTACTGGCAATGAAATTGGTGAAGCTCTGTGTCAGTGTCTGATAGTCGAAGTCACCCCGTATCTCCACCTGTGCGAAGTCACTGTTCAGCAACATGTAGTGTGTCTGCTCGTCGAAGCCTGTCTGTATCTGCAGGTCGTCCAACTCATAGTTCTTCTCACTGCTCTTCATGGAGAGGTCCGTGATATGGAAGAAGCCCTTTGCATCATTCAGTTTTGAGCCGTTCAGCACCGTCTCTATATTGGCAGAGAAACGAGCATCCTTCCATTGATCAGAGAGATGTATCTCCTGTGGGGAGAAATTCCTGATGGCAGCTTTCATCTCAATATTCTTGTTATGACCTGTCTCAGCAGAGCCTTCTATCTCCATCGAGATATTAGGATCGTCGATGGATAACTGTCCATTGATGGCGTTCTGTGCATAACTGCCATCCACCTTGATATTATGATAGCGGTAGTTGTTGTATTCCAGTTCCTGAATGATACCGTCGGCATGTATCTTCTCTTGATGCTTAGCGAGAGAACCGTTCACTTTGATGTCGGTGGCGAGTGTCCCGAAGCGGTCGTCGTTTAACAACTGGCGCAGGTTCAAACCAGTAGTCTGCACGTCACCCTTGAAGTCTTGTTGTGGATTCACGGCAAAATGGACGGTGGCATTACCAATTCCAGAACGAATCTGCTGATTCACGAGAATCTGGTCCAGTGCCTTGCCACTGACATCTCCCGACAGGTGGATGTCCCCCATACGGTCGATAACGGCAGGTACCTCCACTTTCCGTCCCCTCAGGTTTTCGGAAATGAAATTCAGTGTCTTCGAGGATAGGGAGATATCCCTGATGTTAGCAGACCATTCCGGTTGATGATTGAGATGCTTGACAAAGCCGTCGCAGTGGATGTCGATATCACCAGTGGAAGAACTGATGTTGATGTCAGGTATCTCGATGTCATAACCCTTTCCCTTGAAATGGGATGCGAGGGACAGTGTACTGTTGAATGTCTTGAGGGAGGGTAGGAGACATGAAATGTCTGACAGTCTGATATGTGACTCAGGAATCTCCCCTTGATAGGTGAGAGACTCCATCTTTAACTGGTCTCCCTCCATCTGGTAGCTTGCTGTCACCTTGTTGAGACTGATGTCTGTTCCCGGCATCTGGATATGCATGTCGTAGAGGTGACTGTGGGAACGTCCTCCCTCGAAATGCATGGAGAACTTGTCTATCCTTAGTCCCGACTGCTCTGTGAAGGTGAGTTTCTTCACATTGATATTCATGGTGTCGGGTGTCAGTGTCTTGATTATAATATAAGTACTGATATCCTTCACATAAAGATGGGAGAGATTCAGCTGCTGGGGTGTCTCTGGCTCATAAAGACGGTCGAAGCGCACACTGGAATGTCGCATGATGAGCGAGTTGATATGCAAGTCAAGGGGTGTCTGACTCGTCGTGTCCTTCGAGGCAAGGGAGTCGAGGGCAAACTGGAAGTTGGGGGCAGCGTCTGGTGTCGTCTGATAGAACATGGCATGTGCTCCGAATACCTGTGCCGAGGAGATGGATATCTTGTCGTTCAGCAAGTCCCACAGACTGATGCGGATGCCCAGACGGTGAATAGTCAGCATTTGCTTACCCTGTTGGTCCTTGATCAACACATCATCAATCACCAGTCGGTTGAGGAATCCCGGATTGATACTACCCACCTTCACCTCTGTGCCCAGTGTTTCCCCAAGTAATCCTGCAGCCTTGTTACCCATATAACGTTGAAAAGCAGGGATATGGAAGAGGACCATCATCAAGAAATTAAGTCCGATAATGCCCCAGATGGTGATGTATATAATCCGTTTTAGTATCTTCACTGATAGTCTCTTTTAAGTGTGCAATCTGTCAGACCGAGATAGCAAAAGTTTTCCTAACGCTTCGATTTTGCCACAAAATTACGATAAAAAGTTGTGACATAGGAATATTTAGCAGGAAAATTGCGCATTTTATACCTATTTTTATTAATTTTGCAACGTTTGCGAGAGTTTTTCCTAAACATTTATATAAATGGCAAATGTAATTAAATTGCGAAAAGGCTTGGATATCAACCTGCAAGGAAAGGCTGAGGAAAAGCGCATTCAACTGAAATCCAACGGACAGTTCGCACTGGTTCCTGACGATTTCGAAGGTGTGGTTCCCAAGGTCGTTGTCAAGGAGGGTGATAAGGTCAAAGCCGGGGATGCGTTGTTTGTCAACAAACAATATCCCGAAGTGAAGTTTGCCTCACCAGTGAGCGGTACGGTCCGTGAGGTGGTGCGTGGTGAACGCAGAAAAGTGCTCTGCATCAGAGTCGACGCTGATGCCCAGCAGGAGCAAGTTGATTTCGGCAAGAAGGATGTGGAGAAGATGGACGGCAAGGCTGTCATCGATGCTTTGCTGGAGGCTGGTATCTTTGGTTATATCAACCAGTTACCTTATGCTGTCTCTACAAATCCTTCGCAGACGCCGAAGGCTGTCTTTGTATCCGCTTTGCGTGATATGCCATTGGCTGGTAGCTTCGAGTTTGAGGTGAAAGGACAGGAGGGTGACTTCCAGACAGGTCTTACCGCTTTGTCGAAGATTGCCATGACTTATCTCGGTTGTGGGGTGCATTCCAGTTTTGAGAACTACAGGAATGTAGAGGTGACAGTCTTTGACGGTCCATGTCCCGCTGGTAATGTCGGTGTGCAGGTGAATCATCTCGACCCCGTGAACAAGGGAGAGGTGGTATGGACTGTTGAGCCCACCGTCGTGCTCTTCATCGGTCGTCTGTTTAACACGGGTAAGGTTGACCTTCGTCGTACGGTCGCTCTCTGTGGTAGTGAGGTGAAGGCACCTGCTTATGTAGACATGCTGGTAGGTGAGGAACTTGCCACCTTGTTGAGCAACAGTTATGATGCCGACCATCATGTACGTATCATCAATGGTAATGTGCTGACAGGTAAACCAACAACAAAGAACGGTTTCTTAGGTGCTCATACCTCTGAGATTACTGTGATTCCTGAGGGAGACGATGCCGACGAGTTTGCTGGTTGGATCATGCCACGCTTCAAGCAGTTCTCTGTCAACCGTAGCTATTTCTCTTGGCTCTGTGGTAAGAAGCAGTATGCACTGGATGCCCGTGTGAAGGGTGGTGAGCGTCACATGATCATGAGTGGCGAGTACGACCGTGTGCTGCCGATGGATATCTATGGTGAGTATCTTATCAAGGCGATTATCGCTGGTGATATCGACCGTCAGGAGGCTCTGGGTATCTACGAGGTTAGTCCTGAGGACTTCGCTCTCGCTGAGTTTGTCGACTCCTCGAAGTTGGAGTTGCAGCGCATTGTCCGTGAGGGTTTGAACATATTACGTAAAGAAAACGCATAAGACTATGAGCGCATTAAGAAATTATCTCAATAAGATCAAGCCCAACTTCGAGCCCGAGGGTAGGCTTCACGCTTTCCGTAGCATCTTCGACGGATTCGAGACGTTCCTCTATGTGCCGAACACGACGGCAAAGACGGGCGTTAATATCCATGATGCTATCGATTCCAAGCGTATTATGAGTATGGTGGTCATTGCCTTGATGCCTGCCATGCTGTTTGGTATGTATAATATCGGCTACCAGAACTATCTCGCTGCAGGGACACTGGCAACAGCCTCTTTCTTCGAGATATTCTGTTATGGTTTCCTTGCCGTACTCCCTAAGATTCTGGTCAGCTATATCGTTGGTCTGGGCATTGAGTTTGCCTGGGCACAATGGAAAGGGGAGGAGATTCAGGAAGGTTATCTTGTCAGTGGTATCCTGATTCCGTTGATTGTTCCTATCGGCTGTCCGTTATGGATGCTTGCCCTTGCCTGTGCTTTCAGTGTGATCTTCTGTAAGGAGATCTTCGGTGGTACGGGTATGAACCTCTTCAATCCTGCTATTGCCGCCCGTATGTTCCTGTTCTTCGCTTATCCGTCGAAGATGACAGGTGACACCGTATGGGTAGCACAAGACAGTATCTTCGGACTGGGTAATACCCTGCCTGACACCTTTACTGCTGCTACTCCTTTAGGACAGATTGCTCAGGGTGTCACTCCTAACACTTGTATCTGTGACATGATTTTCGGATTCATCCCTGGCTCTATCGGTGAGACATCCGTTATCGCCATCGCAATCGGTGCTGTCATCCTACTGTGGACGGGTATTGCCTCTTGGCGTACCATGCTGAGTGTCTTCGTGGGTGGTGCTGCTATGGGACTCCTCTTCGAGTCTACTGGTGCGACGACCATGCCTTGGTGGCATCATTTCATCCTTGGTGGTTTCGCTTTCGGTGCCGTCTTCATGGCTACCGACCCAGTGACCTCTTGCCGTACCGAGGGTGGTAAGTACATCTATGGTTTCATCATTGGTGCCATGGCAGTGATTATCCGTGTGAAGAATGCCGGTTATCCTGAGGGTATGATGCTTGCTATCTTCTTTGGTAATATGATTGCTCCGCTGATCGACCACTTCATCGTGGAGCGTAACATCTCGAAACGCTTAAAGAGAGGAGGTACAAAATGAAACTGAACACAAACTCTAACGCGTACATTATTATATATAGTACGATACTCGTGGTCATCGTCGCTTTCCTGCTTGCCTTTGTCTTCCAGGCATTGAAACCTATGCAGGACGCCAACGTGGCACTTGACGTGAAGAAACAGATTCTCTATTCGCTCAACATCCGTGGCTTGGACGGTGCAGAGGCTGAGGCTAAATATGCCGAGGTGGTAAAGAGTGAGGAGAAGGCTGGTGACCAGCTCTATTATGTCTGTGACATCAAAGGTGAGAAGAAATACGTATTCCCTCTGAAAGGTATGGGACTCTGGGGTGGTATCAGTGCTTTCGTCTCTGTCAATGACGACCTGAACACCATCTATGGTGCCTATTTCAATCATGAGAGCGAGACGGCAGGTCTGGGTGCTGAGATCAAGGACTCACAGGCTTGGCAGGAGAAGTTCCAAGGTAAGAAGATTTTCTCTGAGGACGGACAACTCGCCATTGGTGTGGTGAAGAAGGTGGAGAATCCTGACTCACATGTTGACTGTGTGACAGGTGCCACACTGACTTCCAATGGTGTCAGTGACATGCTCCGTGAAGGTCTGAAACAATATGTTGAACACTTAAAGAAGTAAGACGATGGCATTATTCAGTAAACAAAACAAGGAGGTTTTCACAAACCCGTTGAACATAGATCACCCAATCCTCGGACAGGTGTTGGGTATCTGCTCGGCTCTCGCCGTCACCTCGCAGCTGAAGCCTGCCATCGTGATGGGACTTGCCGTAACGGTGATTACCGCTTTCTCTAACGTAATCATCTCGATTATCCGCAACACCATTCCTAACCGCATCCGTATCGTGGTGCAGCTGGTTGTTGTTGCTGCTCTCGTAACTATCGTCTCTCAGATTCTGAAGGCTTTCGCCTATGACGTGAGTGTTCAGCTGAGCGTGTATGTCGGTCTGATTATCACCAACTGTATCCTGATGGGTCGCTTGGAGGCGTTCGCTATGATGAACAAGCCCTGGCCTTCCTTCCTCGATGGAGTAGGTAACGGTCTGGGTTATGCCATGATCCTCGTGATTGTGGGTGCCTTCCGTGAGTTCTTCGGACGTGGCTCATTGCTGGGCTTCCAGATTATTCCTGATGCCTGCTATGACTTCGGCTATGTGAACAACGGTATGATGACGATGCCAGCCATGGCATTGATCCTCGTAGGTTGTGTGATTTGGATTCATCGTGCTTACTTTTATAAGGAGAAATAAGTTATGGAACACGCAATAAGTCTGTTATTCAGGTCCATCTTCGTGGACAATATGATCTTCGCCTTCTTCCTCGGCATGTGTTCCTACCTTGCCGTGTCGAAGACCGTGAAGACCTCTATGGGACTGGGTCTCGCTGTGACCTTCGTGCTCACCGTGACCGTTCCTGTGAACTATCTGCTGCAAACAAAGGTACTTGGTCCTAACTGTCTGGTGGAGGGTGTAGACCTCAGTTATCTGTCGTTCATCCTCTTTATCGCTGTCATCGCCGGTATGGTGCAACTCGTGGAGATGACCGTCGAGAAATACTCTCCGTCACTCTATGCCGCACTGGGTATCTTCCTGCCGCTGATTGCCGTTAACTGCGCCATCATGGGTGCCTCGCTGTTCATGCAGCAGCGTATCCTGTTGGATGCCGACAACTCACAGGCAATCACCTCTGTATGGGATGCCATCGTCTATGGCTTCGGCTCTGGTATCGGCTGGACACTTGCCATTGTCGCTCTTGGCGCCATCCGTGAGAAGATGCAGTATTCTGATGTGCCCAAACCCCTGCAGGGTCTCGGCATCGTGTTTATCACCGTAGGACTCATGGCAATGGCTATGATGTGTTTCAGCGGATTAAATATTTAAAGCGTTATGGGACAGTTTATAGCATATAGCATAGGAGTTTTCCTGATTGTCATACTCCTGTTGGTCGTTATCCTGTTGGTGGCAAAGAAATATCTTTCGCCCTCAGGTAACGTGAATATTGAGATTAACGGTGACCGTACCATCTCTGTTGCCCAGGGTAACAGTCTGATGTCTACTCTCAACGAGAATGGTGTCTTCCTGCCCTCAGCTTGTGGTGGTAAGGCTTCCTGCGGACAGTGTAAGGTACAGGTCCTTGAGGGTGGGGGTGAGATTCTCGACTCAGAGAAGCCGCACTTCACTCGTAAGGAGATCAAGAACGGCTGGCGCTTAGGTTGTCAGTGTAAGGTGAAAGGTGACTTGAAGATTCATGTTGACGAGAGCATCCTCGGTGTGAAGGAGTACGAGTGTACCGTCATCAGCAACAAGAATGTTGCCACCTTCATCAAGGAGTTCAAGGTGCAGTTGCCTGCTGGTGAGCACATGGACTTCCTCCCTGGCTCTTACGCACAGATCAAGATCCCTGCCTTCGACTGTATCGACTACGATAAGGATTTCGATAAGTCATTGATAGGTGACGAGTATCTGCCATCATGGGAGAAGTTCGGACTCTTCCCATTGAAGTGTAAGAACCCAGAGCCTACCATCCGTGCGTACTCGATGGCTAATTATCCTGCCGAGGGTGACGTATTCATGTTGACGGTACGTATCGCCACTCCTCCGTTCAAACCCGACCGCAGTGGTTTCATGGAGGTGAACCCAGGTATAGCCTCTTCTTATATCTTCTCACTGAAACCCGGTGACAAAGTGATTATGTCTGGTCCGTTCGGTGACTTCCACCCACACTTCGACACGAAGAAGGAGATGATATGGGTCGGTGGTGGTGCCGGTATGGCTCCGCTCCGTGCTCAGATTATGCACATGACGAAGACGTTGCATACTACCGATCGTGAGATGCATTACTTCTATGGTGCCCGTGCTCTTAACGAGGTATTCTATCTCGACGACTTCCTGGGCTTGGAGAAGGAGTATCCTAACTTCCACTTCCATCTCGCCCTCGACCGTCCTGACCCTGCTGCTGATGCCGCTGGTGTGAAGTATACTCCGGGCTTTGTTCATCAGGTGATGCTTGAGACCTATCTGAAGGACCACGAGGCTCCCGAGGATATTGAGTACTACATGTGTGGTCCTGGACCGATGTCGAAGGCTGTCGTCTCTATGCTCGACTCCCTCGGCGTAGAGTCAGAGAGTATCATGTACGATAACTTCGGAGGATAATCCGTTTGTTAGTATATACAATAAGAATCGGCACCACCCGTCAGGATGATGCCGATTTTCTTTTGGTCTTCTCTTTCGGTTATTCAGACTTGAACAGGTCCTTGATACCACCGATAGAACCCATGAGGTTGGTAGCCTCGTAGGGGAGGTAAACGGTCTTGGTCTTATCACCCTGTGCGAGTTCCTGCATCATCTGGATATACTTCTGGGCGAGCAGGTAGTTGGCAGGGTTGGTCGACTTACCGACAGCCTCGGTAATCAGTTCGATAGCCTTTGCCTCTGCCTCAGCCTTGCGGATACGAGCCTGAGCCTCACCCTCAGCATGGAGGATAGCCTGTTGCTTCTGAGCGTCAGCACGGTTGATGATAGCCGTCTTCTCACCCTCAGAGGCAAGAATCTCGGCGGCTTTCTCACCCTCGGAGGTCAGAATCTGTGCACGCTTGTTACGCTCAGCCTGCATCTGTTTCTCCATGGCGTTCAGAACGGTAGCGGGAGGTACGATATCCTGCAACTCAACACGATTCACCTTCACACCCCATTTGTCGGTGGCATCGTCGAGGACGGCACGCAGTTTGGTATTGATGGTATCACGAGAGGTCAGTGTCTCATCGAGTTCCAGTTCACCGATGATGTTACGCAAGGTCGTCTGGGTCAGTTTCTCGATAGCGTTGGGCAGGTTAGAGATCTCGTACACAGCCTTGAAGGGGTCTACGATCTGGAAATAGAGCAGGGCATTGATCTCCATCTGGATATTATCCTTCGTAATCACATTCTGTGAGGGGAAGTCATACACCTGTTCACGCAGGTCGATAGAGTTAGAGTACGCATAGCGTCCACGAGTCAGTACCACAATCTCCTTGGCACGGTCGATGAACGGAATGATGATGTTGATACCTGGTTTCAGGGTTGCGTAATAACGTCCGAGACGTTCAATGATCTTGGTCTCTGATTGAGGGATGATCACAAGTGCCATCTTGGCGAAGATAATCACCAGTGCGATGATTACGGCTAAAACAATTGTCATAATGTCCATAATTTATAAAGTTTTTAAAAGGTTTTTCTTATAGGAACTATAGTTACTATAGGTACTATAGGTACTATAGTATCTCCACTGTAATAATCGTGCTCTCACGACCGATGACGCGGACGGTAGTACCTACAGGGATGTCACTGTCGGCTTGGCTGACAGCCTTCCACATATCACCGTCAATCTGCACATAGCCGTTACTGCCATTCTTGATGGTTTCTGTCACTTTACCAGTGCGTCCCAGCAGGGCATCGGCATTACTGGGTCTGTTGGGCTCATTCTTATGCAGATAACGCAGTGCCACAGGACGTACGAAGAAGATGCTGAGCAGTGAGAAGACAGCGAAGATAAACAACTGCCAGTAGATGCTCAGTCCAAGGACAGCAGCAATGATGCTGAAGACAGCACCGATGGAGAAGCAGATGATGAAGAAATCACCTGACGAGAGCTCCAGAATCAGACAGATGATGGACACTACCGCCCAGACCTGCCACATGTTTGCAATCAAATAGTCTATCATATTCAGTTCACTTTTGGTTTCAATATTCCGATATTTCGATATCTCGTTATTATGATTAGATGGAAAGGATGAAATCATCCCAGTCTTTCGTCGACCCTTTCTTGCCGAACACCTTGGTATAGAGTCGGCTGCGGGTAGAGGCAACACTCTCCTTACTATGTGCAGTGAGGGTGGCGATATCCTTGGGAGCGACACGTACCTTGATAAGCAGACTCACGTAGTAGTCCTGGTCGCTCATGTTATAGAGACTGTACAGTTTCTCTGTAAAACCGTTGTACACCATATTCACCACCTCGGCAAGCTCCTTCCAGTCACCATTGTGCATACTCTGTCCCTCATTCATATACTGTTTGATACGCAGGTATACGGGTGAGGAGAAGATCGTGTTCACATCGTGCTCCCGTTGCTCAATCACAGCCATCTTCTGCATGGCATGGATATTGTCGAGACGACTCTGCAACAGCAGAATCTTACGTCTGTGGTATTGTATCGTCACCACAAATAAGGTGATGTAGATAACTGCACAGATGACGAGCAGGAATATTTCACGGTTGGTGAGTATCATATCGCTTTTCGTTTTTGTTGATGCAAAGATACGAAATAAAACAGTACGTTCCAAGAAAAAGTGTTTGCAAAAGTGTGCAAACCGTGTATAGCGAACTTTTGCGCATAAATTCTCAATAATTATCTTAACTTCTTGACTCCATCACTCCTTAACTCCCTTTTTTTTCGTATCTTTGCAGCATCATGGCAAACCTGTTGGGTATCTTCCCACTGTTGTTCCGTGCCCGCCGTCCCAGTAAACTGGATGACATGCGTGCCGTGACTCTTCCCTTCTGGATTCAGAAGGGCTATGAGGGTATGACATTCTTCGGAGCCATCATCACCCATAGCAAGGAGGAGGCAGAGCACTTCAACAATCGTTGGGATGAGTTGAAGAATCACGAGATGATTCATCTCTATCAGGCTCGTGACACCCACGACTCATGGATTTGCTTCTATTGGAAATATATCGTCTTTTGGTTGAAGGCTTTCCGTTATCGCAAGCACTTGCGCAATGCCGGTTATCTGCTCAATCCTTTCGAGATGGAGGCTTACGGTCACATGTACGACCTGCATTATCTGGATGACAAAGAAAACGGCACCACCGAGTGGCGCCGTTATGCGAGTATGTCGTTAGAGGAACGCTTGCGTCTTTATTTCGCACGGAAACGCTCAGCCTGCGACTGAATCAGTTCCTTGTCGTCGAAGTAGTTGATCTGCATGGCACTGCGTACCTCACTCATCGTCTGGGCAGCGGTCTCACGAGCCTGCTCTGTTCCTTTCTTCAGGATATTATAAATTTCCGGGATATCCTGCTCGAACTCATGACGACGCTGACGCATCGGCTCCAGGAACTCGTTGAGAATCTGGTTCAGGAACTTCTTACATTTCATGTCACCCAGTCCACCACGACGGTAGTGGTCCTTCAACTCGTCGAGGTTCTGGTATTCTGGTAAGAACTTAGCAAAGTCCTCATCCTTCGAGAAAGCGTCGAGATAGGTGAATACCGCATTACCCTCCACATGACCAGGGTCGTTGAGGTTGATATGCTCCGGGTCAGTGTACATCGAGCGTACCTTTTGCCATACGGTATCGGCATCGTCAGAGAGGTAGATACAGTTACCGAGTGACTTCGACATCTTCTCCTTACCGTCTGTACCTGGCAGACGACGAGCCGTCGCATTCTCAGGTAACATGATATTCGGCTCTACCAATACAGGTGCGTAAACCTGATTGAAACGGCGTACCAGTTCACGGGTCACCTCCAGCATCGGCTCCTGGTCCTCACCAGCGGGAACAGTCGTCGCCTTGAACAAAGTGATGTCGGCAGCCTGTGATACAGGGTAGCAGAAGAAACCAAGGGGAATGCTCTCGCCCTCGAAACCACGCATCTTCACTTCCGTCTTCACCGTTGGGTTACGCTGTACACGTGATACCGATACAAGGTTCATCAGGTAGGTCGTCAACTCAGCGAGTTCGGTGATCTGACTCTGAATGAACAGCGTACACTTCTCCGGGTTCAGACCAGCGGAGAGGTAGTCGAGTGCCACCTCAATAATGTTCTGACGAATCTTCTCAGGGTTGTCGGCATTGTCAGTCAGTGCCTGCACGTCAGCCATGAATACAAACATCTTTTCGTAGTCGCCAGCCTCTTGCAGTTCCACACGACGGCGCAGCGAACCGATATAGTGTCCCAAGTGCAATTTGCCAGTGGGGCGGTCACCTGTCAATATAATCTTTCCCATTTTCGTTTGTTATTGTCTAATTCGGTTTGCAAAGGTACGAATAAGTGAGCAAAATGCCAAATTAATTTAAGCATTTTCGAACGAAAGTACCTTCGGTTTTATACCAAAGGTAATAAAAAATCAGAGAATAAGCGCATAAAAGGATAAAAAAGTATATTAGTACGGTTTGTGACAGGGTAGGATAGAGGTCGTTGATGCTGGCATAGGGAAGGGTGGCGATGGCGTTCAGGGAGTGACACATAAAGGTGGTGACGGCTGTCAGTGCCGTGGCAAAGACAGGGAGATGGGTGAGGAAGAAGAGGAGGGCTCCTATTAATATAAGGTACGCACAAGGGATGACGACGAAGTTACTCAATAGGAAATAGGTGGAGAAACGATGGAAATAGAAAGCAATCAAGGGTGCCACCCCGATCTGTGCCGACAGCGACAATGCCGTCATTCCCCATAGCCAGCGTACCACACGGTGCTCCATCAGCCATCGTTCGGAGAAAACACTATTGAGCAAGGGGAAGAACAACAGGATGGCGAGGACGGCAAGGAACGACATCTGGAAACCGATGTCAAAGAGGGATTGCGGATGGATGACGAGCAGGACGATAGCGGTAAAGGCAAGCACGTTGATACTCATCTTCTGCCGATAACCCAACGACAGCAGTCCATAGACCGTCAGCATGGTAGCGGAGCGTACCACACTGGGTGACATCCCTACCAGGAAAGCGAAAGCCCAGATCAACAGGATGGTGATGATCTGTGTCACCATCCGCAGACGGAGTCCTCTGACGAGCAGTGACACCATCATGTACAGAATACCGAGATGCAGTCCACTGATAGCGAGGACGTGTCCTGCCCCCGTGATATTGAAAGTCTCACGGATAGCGGGGGTCAGTGCCGACTTGTCACCTAACGTCATTGCCGCGATGATAGCATAGGAATCCTCTCCGATACCTCCTTGCCGGTATTGCTGTAGCAGTTGTTCCCGGTAAGTCAGCATCCGTTCCCCAGCCCTTTGTACCAAGGTACTGTCGGGTAACGGATATTGGATGAGAATCATACCGAACAGGATAGTCGCCAACCAGATACCTGCCGTCTGCCAACGGGGATGGTGACGCAACAAAAGGGTGACCATCAGGACACCGCCGATGACACATAACAGTACCCCCTCACTAACGGGATAGTACCAACCCATGAGAATGCCCACTATCAGACAGAGGGCAACAGGTAGTAATGGAGCAATGATTCGTTGACGTCGCATGTTCAATATTCAATGTTCAATGACTCGAAAACCGTTCTATGAACTCATCCTCCGAGATGATGGGAATACCCAGTTGCTTCGCTTTCTGATTCTTACCAGAGGTCGACATCACGTCATTATTAATCAGGAAATTCGTCGAACCGCTCACAGCCGATGCTACCTTACCGCCCTGCGACTCGATATACGCTTTCAGTTCGTTACGGTTCTTGTAGTGATGCACGTCACCCGTCACGACGAAGGTCAGTCCCTCACACTGACTACCTGTCGGCTCGGTGGAAGCCTGTGTTACCTGTATCTTCTCCAGCAGGTGTTGGTAACGCTGCATGTTATGGGCATCACGGAACCAGTTGACGAACGCAGCCGACTTCTCAGGACCGATGCCGGGAATAGAGGTAAGAGGGGAGATATCAGAGGTGGGAGATGCGAATAAATCGCCTTCGATAGCAGGTTGCGGTTGTGTCTTGGCTACCAGTTCGTCCAGCGGATAAGCACTCAGCAACCGCTTGCAGACATCCAGTCCACACAAGGGGATGTTCAGTGCATAGAGCAACCGATGTGCCTCCACATTGGCGGAACGGTCGATGCTACGCATGATATTGGATGCCGACTTCTCTCCGAAACCATCCATGTTGGCGAGTTCACGGATATGACTGCGCAGGTCGTAGATATCAGCATATTCACTGACCCATCCGAGATTGATGAACTTAGCGAGGGTCTGTTCCGAGATACCGTCGATATTCATTCCTTCCTTCGATACGAAACGGGCGAATTTCTTTAGTTGTTTGGCAGGACACTCTGGGTTCGTACAGTGGAGTGTCTTCGTACCACTCGCCTCACTGATGCGTATCTCTGTCTTTGCATGGCAAACAGGACACTCATGGGGAATCTCCAAGGCACCTTTCGTGCGGATGACCTTGATGACCTTCGGGATAATCTTATTCGCTTTGATGACGCTGATCTCCGTTCCCTTCGTACCAATCCCCAGTCGCTCGCACTCGCTGATATTACAGAGCGACGCACGCTTCACCGTCGTACCCTCCAGTTCTACGGGTTGGAAGATAGCAACAGGGGAGATGGTAGAGGCGGCGCACGACCATTCTATCTCCTGCAAGATGGTATCGGCTGACTCGTCCTGCCATTTGAAGGCAAGACCCGCTTTGGTGGCATGGTGTCCCGTGACACTTCCCGTCTGGGCGTATTCCGTGTCATCGTAACAGATGACAAGACCGTCGACAGGGTAAGGGTTCTGTTTGCTGGTCACCTTCTGGGTAAACGCATCGATAACCCCTTCCACCGCATCGATATCGGGATGTTCTACCCGTTCATGCTCCACCGTCTGAAAGCCTTGTCGCTCCAGCCATGTCATGCGGTCGCCCCATGAGATGATATCGTCGTCGATATGTACCAGGGTGAATGGAATCCACTGGATATGCCGTTGCTTCACCTCCTCCACATCTTTCAGTGTCAGTGAGCCGGAGGCAAGATTACGGGGATTGGCATAGTCCTCACCACTCTCCATCAGGAAACGGTCGAAATCGTCATAACTGATGACGGCCTCTCCACGGATGACGGTATGTCCTTTGTAGTCGATCTGTTGCGGAATACCGTTGATAGCCTTCGACAGATGGGTGATATTCGTGCCGATATGTCCGTTACCTCGGGTGACGACCTTCGTCAGTCGTCCGTCATCATACGTCACGACGAGAGTCAGACCGTCCAGTTTCCATGAGATCCAGATAGGTCGCTCCTCCGCCCACTTCACCAGTTCGGCAGGTTGCTTCGTCTTCGCCAGCGAGAGGGCTGCGAACTCATGTTCCTCTTTCTGTCCGGTGATGGTGTCCTCCGATACTTTCTGTGTCGGGGAGTCGGGGAGGGTAGTCCCTGTCTCCTGTTCCAGTCGTCGCAGTTCGTCGAAGCCCACTCATAGTCGGTCATTCGCTCACCC
Organism: uncultured Prevotella sp.; assembly: GCA_905235835.1. Lineage (GTDB taxonomy): Bacteria > Bacteroidota > Bacteroidia > Bacteroidales > Bacteroidaceae > Prevotella. Next base: position 3,555 of record CAJONQ010000033.1, on the reverse strand, counting down.
CGTCCGTTATAGTAAGCATCTGAAGCCTCGTTCAACTCCCTGACGAGTTGTTGCATCCGTGTTTGTTTGTCATCTACCATTTTTATAGTATTTTATGCCTGCGAAGTTACAAAAAAAACAGGAGATGGCAAAATTTCCGAAAATAATTCGTACCTTTGCCTGCATGACAGCAAGATTTGAGTTTACATCACAGGAGAAGGAAGAGATTCTGTTATTATATAATAAGGTGAAACAGGAGATCGGGTCGTCGCTCGTAGAGGGTGACGAGGAGAAGATGCGCCAGTACCTGACCGATTATATCGAGCAGAACCATATCCGTCGTGATGTGTTCGGCTTGAATCCCATGCTGCTCAGTTTCCAGACCGCATCCCTCGTGGTCGAGGAGATAGGGTTGAAACGTGACGCTGTCCTTGCTGTCCTGCTGCATCCTTGTATTGAGGACGGCTTCCTCACCGTCGAGGTGGTACAGCGTGAGTTCGGGGAGTCTGTGGCTCGCATCCTGCATGGCTTACAGCGCATCCAGGAACTCTACAAGAAGAACCCGGTCATCGAGACGGAGAATTTCCGTAACCTGCTGCTCTCCTTTGCCGAGGATATGCGGGTCATCCTCATCATGATTGCCGACCGTGTCAACCTGATGCGTCAGATTCGTGACACGAAGCAGAAAGACCAGCAACGGGAGGTCAGCGAGGAGGCTGCTTATCTCTATGCACCCCTTGCCCACAAACTCGGACTCTATAAGTTGAAGAGTGAGTTGGAGGACCTGTCGTTGAAATACCTGGAGCATGATGCCTACTATCATATCAAGGAGAAACTCAGCGAGACGAAGAAGAGTCGTGATGCGTATATCCAGCGTTTCATCCAACCGATCAGTGAGCACCTGAAAGCCGCAGGACTGAATTTCCATATCAAGGGACGCACGAAGTCCATCCACTCCATCTGGCAGAAGATGAAGAAACAGAAGTGTGACTTCGAGGGTGTCTACGACCTCTTCGCCATCCGTGTCATTCTTGACTCCCCCGTGGAGAAGGAGAAGATGCACTGCTGGCAGGTGTATTCCATCGTGACCGATATGTATCAGCCGAACCCGAAGCGGTTGCGCGACTGGTTGAGTGTGCCGAAGTCGAACGGTTACGAGAGTCTGCACATCACCGTCTTAGGTCCCGAGCAGAAATGGGTGGAGGTACAGATCCGTACCGAGCGTATGGACGAGATTGCAGAGCGTGGTGTCGCTGCCCACTGGCGTTACAAGGGTGTGAAGGGTGAGTCGGGACTGGATGAGTGGCTCACGAACATCCGTTCGATGCTGGAGACGAGTGACGGCTTGGAGGCGATGGACCAGTTTAAGATGGACCTCTACGAGGACGAGGTGTTTGTGTTCACACCGAAGGGTGACTTGTATAAGTTCCCGAAGGGTGCCACGGTCCTTGACTTCGCTTATCATATACACTCCAAGATAGGTAATGCCTGCACGGGTGCCCGTATCAACAACAAGGTGGTACCGCTTCGTCAGCCCTTACAGAGTGGTGACCAGGTGGAGATTATGACCTCGTCCACACAGAAACCCCGTCAGGAGTGGTTGAACATCGTCAAGACCTCCCGAGCCAAGTCGAAGATTCGCTTGGCACTGAAGGAGACACAGGTCAAGGAGGCTCTCTTTGCCAAGGAGACGTTGGAACGGAAGTTCAAGAACCGTAAGGTGGAGCAGGAGGAGTCCACCATGCAGCACCTCATCAAGAAACTGGGTTTCAAGGAGACGAGTGATTTCTATCGGCAGATAGCCGACGGTACACTCGATGTCAACCACGTTATCGATAAGTATGTGGAGTTGCAGCAGGGTGAACAGCCCGTCACGGGTAATAATGTCGCCCAGACGGCTGCCGACTTCGTCTTAGATAACTCCCAACTCTCTAATTTCAGTTCTCAACTCTCAGACGATGTACTGGTCATCGACCGCAACCTGAAGGGTGTCGACTATCAGTTGGCTCGCTGCTGCCAGCCTATCTATGGCGACAAAGTGTTTGGTTTCGTGACGGTCAGCGGTGGTATTAAGATACATCGTGAGGACTGTCCCAACGCTCCGGAACTCAAGAAGCGTTTCGGCTATCGGGTCGTCCGTGCGAGATGGAGTGGCAAGGGCTCGTCACAGTATGCCATCACCCTGCGTGTCATCGGCAACGATGATATCGGCATTGTCAACAACCTCACCAGCATCATCTCCAAGGACGAGAAACTGGTGCTGCGTAGCATCAATATCGACTCGCACGACGGTCTGTTCAGTGGTAACCTCGTCATTATGATCGACGACAACACCCGTCTGGAGTCCCTCATCAAGAAACTACGTACCGTCAAAGGTGTCAAACAAGTCAGCAGAATATGATTGCCCGTCAGTCGGTAACTGAGTCGTGGTCAGTCGGTAATTGAATGCCCTTCAGTTACTGACTGATTTCCTTTTTGTTACTTAACCTACACATCCCTGTGCCACCAATGTCCAGGATAATATTTTCTTCCTTATTATATTTCGTAAGATATTAAAAAACTTCCATAAAAACATTGTAACTTACAAAATTAAGTTGTATCTTTGCAGAAATAAATAAGAGAAGAAATGGAAGATTTAATAACAATTCCCAAGACACAAATAATAATGGCTTTTGTTGCTACTTGCATTGAGTCTACGGCCCGCATGCTACATACTTCCTATCACGAAGTATATCAGCGTATGAAGCGAGTGGGAATGATTGAGAATTATATAGTTCCATATTACGAGACTCTTCATAGTGAGAGTAGGGAAAATATTGCTTCAGGAATGGTGGAATGTTTGAAACGATGGGAGGAAAATAATGAATGATTTGTTAGTTTATCATGGTGGAACGGAAATAGTAGAAAAGCCTATCTGCAGCATAGGTCGCCCAAATCTAGATTTTGGAAAAGGCTTCTATGTCACTAACATACGTCAGCAAGCGGTTGATTGGGCAAAACAAGTATCAGGAAGGAGAAAGGTAGAGCCAATATTAAACAGATATCTATTAAATCGTGAGGCAATCCTAAAAGAATGCAAAACAAAAGTTTTTGTTGCATATGATAGGGAATGGCTTGAGTTTATTGTAAAAAGCAGACAAGGTCAAAACGATTCTGAAAGTTTTGACTATATAGAAGGAGGAGTTGCTAACGATCGTGTTGTTGATACGATCAATTTATATATGACAGGGTTGATGGATATTGATACTGCTTTGAGACGACTCTCCGAACATCAGCCCAATAATCAAATGTGTCTTCTAAATCAAAAAATAACGGACAAATATCTTGTTTTCGATGGAACAGAAGCAATATGATGACCCCGTAAAATCACCTGTAATCCAGGAGATAATAATGAGTAATCGCATAGGTTCGATTTCCATGGAATTGGCAAAGCGTTTGGATATTGAACCAGTCAAAGCGTTGCAATTGTTTTACGAAAGTAAGACATGTGCAGATTTGCATGACAAATCTACAGGTTTATACCTTTATGGTGACCTGTATGTAGCAGATGAGTTTATGCGTGAAAGAGGAATGCTA
>CAJONQ010000032.1 GCA_905235835.1 uncultured Prevotella sp. | reverse complement strand
TGTTTTCTTTTCCGTAAACGACTGCAAAGTTCGCAAATATTCATTGAACAACCAAACATTTTGCAATAAAAATGCAGTTCCCGTCCAAAAAGGAAGCGAAAACTGCATGATTATGCGTTTTAGCACTTAGCTGACACCCGTCATCAGGTGACCTACCGCAATCGTAGTAGTACCGTTAGCTACAGGAGCAGAAGCCATCTTCGCTCCACGCATATCATAGACAACGGCATTTGTGGCATCACCACATCCTGAGAGTTTCAGCTCGAAGTGGACTGGGGTCATCAGACGCAGCATCGGCTCCTCTTCCTCGCCAGTCTCTACCTTTGGCTGCTGGATAGCCGTCTCCGTATCACGGAAGAAGGTGACATAGGCGACATTCGTCATACTACCTCCCTCATGGAGTACGACCTCAAAACGACCGCTGGCATCAACATTGGCGAGCATAGCGACATTACTCATCGGCTGACTGTCACCCTTGTCTGTCTGCAACCACAACGCACCAGTTGTGGATGACGGTTGCTCCTGTCCCTCCTGATAAGGTTTGAAACCTCCTGACTCATCATTGAGTCCACGAGCAAAACGTACCTGCTTGACATCTGTGGCACCCTCGCCCTCACGAGTCACTACCTCAAAGAGTCCCGTCTGGTCGACATACGCCAAGAAAGACACACGGCTCATGGCGATAGAGTCGTTCTGGTCTGTGATCATACACCAAGGTCCTGTCTCTGTGACAACGATGGGCTGGTCGTCAGCAGGAGCCACATAGTCGGACTCTTGCTTCTCGAAGGTGATACTCTTCACACCGACGGCACCCTGTCCCTCACGAACGACTACCTCAAAGGTAGCTTGTCCGTCGACAGCAGCAAGCATTGCCACACGAGCCATCTCGATGTATTGTCCTTGGTCTGTCTTCAGACACCACTGGGACACAGACTGTGCGTGTACACCAAGTGTGGTACACAGTCCCAGTAGGATGAAAGAAAAGAATCGTTTTCTCATAGGCATCTGTTCCTATTTGTAATTATTCTACATCTGACTGGTCAACATCACCCATAACATCGGCAGGATGGAGCCCAGGCTCTACTGCCTCCTCGCTCTTGATCAGTTCCACATTGGTCTGCTCGATGATGTTGAGTTTGACGGCGGCATTATCCGTTCCCGACTTATACCACGACTTCTTACTGAAATAATCTCTCAGGTCCTTCGACTTGAAAGTATATCCATGGCGAGCCAGAATCTCGTTGCGCATCAGACGTAACTGCTCCCTCGGGATATTCATCAAGTATGGGGTATTCAACAGGGTGTTGTTGATAACACTCTCCCACTTGGCGTTGATAAGGTCTGCCTGCTGAGCATCGCAGTTCTTCTCATTGTCTGGTGTCAGCACCATTGTCCACATGGCATCGCCATTAGGTTTGCGAACGGCAAGGAAGTTCATGCCGTCCTTACGGACATACTGCACACGCCATCCAAATTCCGCGAAACGGATGGGACATTCCTCTGCCTGACGACTGGGAATAATCTTATACTCACCAGTCTTACCCGCAACTTTCTCAAGGGTCAGCTCGTCGTACTGAGAGTTAGTCATATAGACAATCGTTCCCATCCTCACCTCTTGGACGGTATACAGACTTCTTCCGTCCCAGAACTTGTCTCCTTTCTTAATCGTCTGAGCCTGTAGGCTGAGTGTTGCCAACAGTGCTACTAATAGGAATAGTACTTTTCTCATATATCATAGTGTTTTTTAAAGTGTTAAGCAAAATAATAGAAACGGATGACATAGAATCCCTTGTGGTATTCGTTGTCGAGAACGGGTTTCTCCATGGATGCAAAGACGTTATAGTCGCTGAGCGAGTACACCTCGACTGTTCCATTGGGTAGTTTCTCCACTGGGATATGATAATCACTTTGCACATTGACGATACCATACGCCAGTGCTTTCTCTATGAAGCGGTCGGCATCGTCTTTGCTCTTGAAGCACATGGCAGCCTGCTGAGAGGTGTCTGCCTGGTAATAGAAATAGCAGGCATGGTTGGACGTACAGTTCAGCTCATAGCCGAACTCATTCTTTTTGCCTTTCTCTATGTGCCAGCCATAGACTTCTGAGGTTCCTGCTACGTCACCTTCCACACCGTCATCACTTTCTGCTTCGTAAACGAAAGAGAGTCCGCATCTCTCTGCTTTCTCCTTACTGGGACTTTTCAGCAGATCCACAAACTTCCCGAAGTCAAACTGCTCGTAGAACTGGGCAGCCTCCTTGTCATCCTCTGCAGGTGCTTCAGTTACTACACTGTCTTGTACTACAGCCACGGAGTCTGCCTTGGTCGCATCATCTCCTGCTTGTGTCTTCTTACCGCTACAAGCAGCCAATATCATCACGATGGTTAAGAGTAAATAGGTTTTCTTCATATCTCGTTTGGTTTTGGTTCGTTGACAAAGGTACAACAATTATTCTGAAACTCCAAATATTATTTCGAATTCTCCACATATTTGATTAACTCGACGTTCAGTTGCTCCAATAGCGACAGCTCTACCTGGTCGTTGGACGAAGCAGGATGATACCACGGCTGCTTACCAAAATACTCCTGTAAGTCTTTCGACTGGAAGTGATAGCCATGACGAGCCAGTATCTCGTTACGCATGATGCGGAGCATCTTCTTGTCGTACTTGCGAAACTGCTTATCATTCAGCAGGACATGGCTGGTATAAGGAAAACGTCCCTTTTCGAGGTTTGTTTTGGTAAAATGGTATCTGACTGCATTCTTATCCCACTCCCAAGGGTAATTATTCGCATTTCGATTCATCTCATAGAGATCAAAACCATCCGCTGTAAGTACTAACTTCCATATTCCCGCCAACTCGTTAGTGGCTTCATCCTCCACCTCTTCCATCTCAATGAGGTCGATGATGCGACCATTGAAGGTTATTACCTGAAGGGGGAGGACGATGTCGTTGACGCTAAACTCAAACCCGGCCCAATTAATACGTTTCTCAAACTCACTCTCCTCCTCCGTTACGTAATCACCAGAGAACTGCTTGAGCCACTTCTTTTGGTTAATCTTGTCAGCATCCCACTCTTTTTCGTTCGACATCACGGTCTTCAACTCGTTCTTCTTGGTGTAGAAGCAGAGCACGTCCAGACCTTTCTCTTTCAGATGGCGTACCTTGACGACATCATGATACTCATAGTCTTGACTGTTGGGATCGCGAGTGATCCGATAGGTGTCCTTCTTGTCTGCAATGGGTAAGAGCCAGAACTCAAGTTCCTCTCCCTCGTCCATCGCATACATCCTCACCTTGCCGTCAGCCTTCTGACTTGCGGAGTACACGATTTCCCCATCATACCAGTTGCCCCCGTTAATCTGTGCCTGTGCACCAAGCACAGCGCACAGACACAGGGCTATGGTCGATAATATATATTTCATCATCTACTTCACCACAATAGATTTTACGAAGGGCTTGACGGCTGCTTCATATTTATTGGCAGCAGAAGGACTGTATTCAAAGTTTCCGTAAGCCATATTGCCATTCTCACCAAGTACATAGAAGAATTCTATAATCTTGTCTCTTTGATCATCTTTACAACGTACAGACAGCAGTCTTTCTTCGATGGTGGGTTCCTGGAGTATTTCCATATAGCTTTTCCTTTCTGCTATCTTCTTCTCTGCAAATTGTTTGAAATCCGCTGCTGTAGGTACATTTTCTGTCATCATGTTGACATGGATACTGGCATCTCTTTCTGGTGAATTACTCAAGAAGATGCTATCACCCATACGTCCTTGTTTGAGAGCTTCTGGACAGTCAAATTCATAACAAGCACTTTCATAGTGGACGAAATCTGCTGGTAGTTGGTCTGCATCTACAATAGTTGAGTCTGCACCCTCTGCGTTCTGTGCATTCTTGTTACCACACGATGCCACGAACAGCCCTGCTGCTACGATAGCGATACTGAATAATACTTTTTTCATAACACGTTTTGTTTTTAAATGGTTAATACATTATTTATTATTGATAAGTTTTTGCATCTGCTGTTCGATCTTCTGGTCGATGAGTTTCTCCAGTCGGGGCTCCAGTTGGCGGATTCTTTTCTCGACCATCCGTTCCACCACTCCCTCCTGCTCCATCAGGCTGTTCAGATAGTCGAAGGAGAATTGGGTTGCCTCTTGTTGTCGGTCTGTCTTACTCATCTTACAGTATCAATTTCCGTTTGCAAAGGTGCGGTTAAGCGAGTGCAAAGAAAGCATGCTTTCATTTGCCGAGCGTAAGCACCTTCGCATTTTCAAATGCAAAGTTACTACAAAAGGGGGCTTTGATAGTTGATAAAATCTTCCAATCTTCGCAGGAATACTTGTTATTTTCTTCCAAAATTCCTTCAACAAAGAAAAAGAACGGTTCATTTGCTGTCATGAACCGCTCTATTTGTTGTCAACAATAATTGCCTTTGTTGCAATTACCCTGATACCGGATGACCCTCACAGAGGTGTTTTCCGACCTCAAAGGAGGTTACAGTTTTCACCGTTCCCCCTGTTCGCGATACTGCTTGGGTGACATGCCGAAGACACGTTTGAAGGTATGGGCAAAGGAACTGCTCTCCTCGAAGCCGCACAGACTTGCCACTTGCAGGATGGGGAGATCGGGGTTCTCCTTGAGCAACTTACCAGCTTTCTCCATCTGGATAGCCGATACGAAAGCCTTGGGTGTCTCTCCTGCGGCACTCTGCAAACGGCGACGGAAGGTCTGTGCACTCATATTCAGGTCAGACGCTATCTGCTCCACACTGATCTGACCCGATGGCATCCTGTCGTTGACCACCTCCACCACTCGCATGAGGAACTTACGATCCTCATCGGGTATCTGTGTTGTTGGCTCCTCCTTCTGCTCTTCTACCTCAGGTTTGCTGTCAGACTCCTTACGTAAGAGTTCTATCTCACGCATCAACGCCTCCACATGCTCCTTCTCTTTCTGATGGACACGACGGATATACCACCAGCCGAGGGCTGCGAGCAGCAGGATAACGATGATGGCTATCACGATGGTACGCTGATGGGCAGCACGCACCTCCTCATTCTCTTGTAGTAACTGGTCGTTGTCGAACTCAGCATTATAACGGGCAAGGCTCTCCGCAGTGGATTGCTTATAGAGGGAGTCTTTCAACAAGTCGAAGCGGTCGAGTGCTATCTTTGCCGAGTCGGGATTCAGTTTCCAATAACTCTCACAAAGTCCTCTCTGTGCATGAATCTCGTTATAGAGGTCACCCATCATCGAGAAGAGTATGGCAGCCTCCTGATAATAGGGAATGGCTTCCCGCTGTCGCTCCTGACAGAGCAACGACATACCCAAGCGGTTGAGAGCGATGGCATACGAGTGGTAGTCACCCACTTGCTTGAGGACGGGGATGATCTTGCGATAGATGGTCTCTGCCTCCTGATAGCGATGGAGTCCCAACAATGCCGATGCTTTCTGCGACAGACGGATACTTGCCTGTGGCTCCCGTTTCAGTTGGGAGTCAATCTCGTAGGCTTGTTCCGCATACGACAATGCTTTATTGTCGTCACCCAACGAATGGTATATCTCCGATGCCATACCCATAATGACCGCTTTGCGAGCCGGGTTATTGACTTTTGCGGCATGCTCCAGTGCGCCAAGGATATACTCCTCCGCCTCCTTGGGTTGGTGACCAGCCATATAGATACCCGCTACTGTATTCATACTGGACGAGATACGATTGTCGTCCCCACTCTTCATATCGATACGCAGACACTCCTTCGCATACTCTGCGGCATGCTGGATATCTCCCATCCGCACATAGATACAACCAAGGATATTCAGACAAGCAGCCTTGTCGTCGTTGTCATAACGATACAAGGGTATAGCCTTCTTACCATAGTCTGCCGCCTGCTCGTATTGCTGCTGGTCGTAGTACCACTCGGCAGCCCAGTACCATACCTGCTGGCAAAGGGAGTCTTGGGGTGTCCCGCTCTTGAACGAGATACGCTCATCGGTGAACGACTCCTGGTCGAGTTGCTGGAAAAACTGATTGGCAGATGCGACATCCTGTTTCTGGTCGAACTGACTCAACAGGGAAGTAATGGCTGCAAGGAAAAAACAATGTAAGGTCATATCTGGAATGGTTTTATGTTAAAAATCAAAAGAGAGTTGTCCATCGCCCAACATATTAAAGGTCTTGCGATGGTAGGGGGTAATACCATACTGTCGAATCGCCTCGCGATGCTTCTTGGTAGGATAGCCCTTGTTGGAAAGCCAGTCATATTGAGGGTATTCCTCAGCAAGACGATCCATATAGTCGTCACGATAGGTCTTGGCAAGGATGGAGGCAGCTGCGATGGAAAGATATTTCCCATCACCTTTGACAATAGTGGTATGAGGTAGTTTCTGATAAGGTTTGAAGCGGTTGCCATCCACGATGACAGCCTCTGGACGCACCTTCAGCTGGTCGAGGGCACGGTGCATGGCGAGAATAGAGGCGTTCAGGATATTCATCTTGTCTATCTCCTCTGGTGTCACGATACCCACAGCCCATGCGACAGCGTCATGCTCGATGATCTCTCGCAATTGCTTTCGACGCTTGTCCGTCAGTTGCTTGGAGTCGTTCAGCTCCGCATTCTGATAATCCTCCGGGAAGATGACAGCCGCTGCATAGACACTACCAGCAAGACAACCACGACCTGCCTCGTCACAGCCAGCCTCTACCTTTCCTTCGTATAAATGACTTGCAAGCATGATTAGAACATTTTACTGACGCGACGAATACCAGCGACGAGGGCATCTACCTCTTCCTTGGTATTATAAAGGGCGAAAGAGGCTCGTACTGTTCCTTGGATTCCCAAACGGTCCATCAGTGGCTGGGCACAATGATGACCAGTACGGACAGCTATACCCAGACGGTCGAGGAGGGTTCCTAAATCCAGATGATGGATATCACCCACATTAAAGGAAACCACTGCGTCCTTGGAGCCCCCCCTCTGTCCCCCTGTTGAGGGGGAAGGAGCTGATAGTTGCGGTCCGTAAATCCTCATACCCTCAATGGTCTGCAACTGCTCCATACAATAGCGTGTCAACGCTTGTTCGTGCTGCTGGATATTCTCCATACCAATCGAATGGATATAATCGATGGCAGTAGCAAGTCCGTGGGTAGCGACATAATCGGGAGTTCCTGCCTCAAACTTAAAGGGCAGACGCTCGAAGGTGGTCTTCTCCCATGTCACCTTGTCTATCATCTCACCACCTCCCTGATAAGGTGGCAGTTTCTCTAACCATTCCTCCTTACCATACAGCACACCAATACCCGTTGGTCCGTACATCTTATGACCACTGAATGCATAGAAGTCGCAATCCATTGCCTGTACGTCTATTGGCATGTGGGGGGCACTCTGGGCACCATCCACCAAGACAGGAATACCATGGGCGTGAGCCGTCTTTATGATGTCATCGACAGGATTCACCGTTCCCAGCACATTGCTGACATGGGCGATACTAACCAGCTTTGTCTTCGTTGAGAGTTGAGAGTTGAGAGTTGAGAGATCGAGGATGCCATCGTCGGTGATGGGGATATGTTTGACGACGATGCCACGCTTCATTACCTGGAGTTGCCAAGAGACGATGTTGGAATGATGCTCCATCTCAGTGACAAGTACCTCGTCGCCAGCCTGCATCTGCGACTCGCAGAACGACGAGGCTACGAGGTTGATCGCCTCGGTCGTACCACGAGTGAAGATAATCTCCTCTGTCTTACGGGCATTGATAAACTGACGCACCTTCTCACGTGCCGCCTCATGCAAATCCGTTGCCTGTTGTGACAGATAATGCACACCACGATGCACATTGGCATTCACATTCAGGTATTCCTCCCGCATAGCGTCCAACACACAGAGTGGTTTCTGGGTCGTCGCCGCATTATCGAGATATACCAACGGCTTACCATACACCTCCCTGGACAAGATCGGGAAATCCTCACGTACCTTATTTATATTATATATCATTACTTACAGAGTTTACAACCTTCACACTTATTCAACTCGCCACGGAAACGTTTCTCTACCAGGTAGTGCAGACGATTACGCAACGGCTCCAATTCCATCTGGTCGATGACCTCGTTGATGAAAGCATTCTGCAACAGGAGACGTGCTTCTTTCTCTGGTATACCACGCTGCCGCATATAGAACATCGCCGCATCATTCAACTGTCCGACAGTAGAGCCATGGGCACACTTCACATCATCCGCATAGATCTCCAGCATCGGCTGGGTATACATCCTTGCTTTCTTAGTGGCACAGAGATTCTGGTTGGTCATCTGCGAGGATGTCTTCTGCGCATCCTTTGCCACATACACCTTACCTGCGAAAGCACCCACAGCCTCATCGTTCAGCACATATTTATAGAGTTCCTGACTCGTACAATGGGGAACATGATGGGTAATCAACGTGTTATTATCCACATGCTGCTGTTTGTCGGCTATCACACAACCATTACAGAAACACTCGGCACCCTCGCCACTCAGATGGAGATCGAGTTTATTACGGGTGATACCATTATGCAAAGTGATGACATTGTGATTGACACGACTATTTGCCTGCTGGTCGATATAGACATTGCTGACACGTACGTTCTTGGCATGGGTCTCTTCCAGACAGTAGAGATCGAGTTTGGCGTTCTCTCCCACAAAAGCCTCAATGACCTGAGTAGTGAGGAAATGACGGTCGTCTGCCGCATGGTCACAGAACAGGAATTTTGCCTCCGCTCCCTCCTCTACGATAATCAGCACTCGACGATTCACCATCAAGTCGACATCCGAGCGAAGAATGTTTATAATCTGAATGGCACGGTCGAGCACAACACCTTTAGGTATAAAGACATAGAGTCCATCCTGTGCCAGCATCGTATTCAGACTCGTCACGGCATCATCATCCTTAGAGGCTAACTGATGGTAATAGTCTGTGGTGGCGAACTCTTTCAAAGACCCTATGATAACTCCCTCTGGGAGATGGCTCTTGGGGGTCACCTTCGAATAAAAAGCATCATTGACGACGAAGTAGAGTGATGTACTCAGATTGGGTACATCACAACGAAAGGCGTCATAGGGGTCGACAGGAATCTCCAGACGATTGAGGTTCAGTCCATAGTCTGGCTCAAAGAGCGACTGCATATCGGTATATTTATAGCGCTCCACTTTACGGGATGGGAAGCCTTTCGCCTTCAGGTTCTCATAGGCACCATCACGCACGGCATTCATCACATCAGACGAATGCTGAACAATCATCCCACGTGCCTGTTCATAGAGCTCTATATATTGCTGTTCACTCTTCATTCCACCTCAGCCTTTATCCAGTCGTAACCATGTTCCTGTATTTCTTTTGCCAACTCAGGACCTGCTGTCTTCACGATCTGTCCTTTATAGAGCACATGTACCACATCAGGGCGTATCATCTCCAACAGACGGTCGTAGTGAGTAATCACGATACAGGAGGTGTCTGGTGTGCGCAGCTTATTGACCCCCTCTGCGACAATACGCATGGCATCCACATCCAGTCCTGAGTCTGTCTCATCGAGGATGGAGAGTTGGGGTTCGAGCATCGCCATCTGGAAGATCTCATTACGTTTCTTCTCACCACCACTGAAGCCCTCATTCACTGAACGGTTAGCGAGTTTGTTATCCAACTCCACAATCTTCTGCTTCTCACGCATCAGTTTGATGAAGTCGGAGGCCTTCAACTCTGGCAGTCCTTGGTATTTACGCTTCTCATTGATCGCTGCTTTCATGAAGTTGGTCATAGACACTCCAGGAATCTCCACAGGATACTGGAAAGAGAGGAACAATCCCTCATGGGCACGGTCTTCTGGTTTCATCTCCAACAGGTTCTTCCCATTGAAGTATGCTTCACCTGCTGTCACCTCATAGAGGGGATTACCCACCAGCACTGCTGAGAGGGTTGACTTACCAGAACCATTGGGTCCCATAATGGCATGCGTCTCACCGTCCTTAATGGTAAGATTTATACCTCTTAATATCTCTTTGTCACCAATCTTGGCGTGTAAGTTTCTTACTTCTAACATATCTTATCCTACTGTTCCTTCTAATGATACTGATAATAGTTTACGTGCCTCCACGGCAAACTCCATGGGTAACTTGTTCAGCACTTCCTTGGCATAACCATTGACGATCAAGCCAACAGCCTGCTCCGTGGGAATACCACGCTGGTTACAATAGAAGAGCTGGTCCTCTGAAATCTTGGAGGTCGTCGCCTCATGCTCCACGATGGCGGTGTCGTTATGGATATCCATATAAGGGAATGTATGGGCACCACACTCCGAGCCTAACAACAATGAGTCACAGGAGCTATAGTTACGGGCATTATCGGCATTCGAGGTGGCTCGCACCAGTCCACGGTATGAGTTCTGGGAATGACCTGCCGAGATTCCTTTTGAGATGATGGTCGACTTGGTGTTCTTTCCCATGTGTATCATCTTCGTACCTGTGTCTGCCTCCTGATAGTTGTTGGTCACTGCAACACTATAGAACTCTGCTTGTGAGTTGTCACCACGCAGCACACAGGAGGGGTATTTCCACGTAATAGCACTACCCGTCTCTACCTGCGTCCACGACAATTTGGAGTCTACTCCACGCAGGTCACCACGCTTCGTCACTAAGTTCAGCACACCACCTTTTCCATTCTCATCACCAGGATACCAGTTCTGCACCGTTGAGTATTTCACCTCGGCACGGTCTTTGACGATAATCTCCACGATAGCGGCATGCAACTGATTCTCGTCGCGCATCGGAGCCGTACATCCTTCCAGATAACTCACATAGGCATCATCGTCGGCAATAATCAAGGTACGCTCAAACTGCCCGGTGTTACGGGCGTTGATACGGAAATAACTGCTCAGCTCCATGGGACAGCGAACACCTTTCGGTATATAGACAAACGAACCGTCTGAGAATACAGCACTGTTTAAAGCCGCAAAGAAATTATCGCGATAAGGCACTACCGTACCTAAATACTCACGTACCAGATCGGGATGATTCTTTATCGCATCACCGATCGAGCAGAAGATAACACCTAACTCGGATAGTTTCTCCTTGAAGGTCGTCTTCACAGACACAGAGTCCATGATGGCATCCACAGCAACATTACCACTCAACGCCAGACGCTCCTCCAAAGGAATACCTAACTTATCGAAGGTCTTCTCTAACGCTGGGTCTATCTTGCCATCTCCCTTTGGTTTCTTCGCCATCGGGTCGGCATAGTATGAGATAGCCTGATAGTCGATAGGGGGTACATGCACATGTCCCCATGACGGCTGTTCCTGCTCTTGCCAATAACGGAAAGCCTTTAAGCGAAAGTCGAGCATCCAGTCGGGCTCGCCCTTCTTAGCAGAGATGAGCCGAACGATATCCTCGTTCAGCCCTTTCTCTATAATCTCAGTATGTACATCCGTGGTGAAGCCGAACTCGTATTTCTGTTCAGCTACCTGACGGACAAACTCATTTTTGTTTTCTGACATTATTACAGTTTCTGTTCTACCTCAACCTCCATGAAGGTCTCGATGATATCACCTGCCTGGATATCGTTGAAGTTCACCAGTGAGATACCACACTCCAAACCTGTTGCCACCTCCTTCGCGTCATCTTTATAACGCTTCAGGGCATCAATAGGTGCTGTATGGATCACGATACCATCGCGAACCACACGAGCCTTGTCTTTCGAGTGTACTTTACCCTCGGTAACAAGACCACCGGCAACAGTACCGACCTTGGAGATCTTGAAGACTTGCTTCACCTCTATCTCACCTGTGACAACTTCCTTCTTCACCTTGTCGAGCATACCCTCCATCGTCGACTTCACCTCATCAATGGCATCATAGATAATAGAATAGGTATTAATCTCGACACCCTCACGCTCTGCAGCACGACGGGCATCGGCAGAAGGACGGACCTGGAAACCGACGATGATAGCGTCAGAGGCAGAAGCGAGCATGACATCATTCTCTGATATCTGACCAACTGCCTTGGCAATAACATTCACCTGTACCTTCTCTGTTGACAACTTAATGAAGGAGTCAGAGAGTGCCTCGATACTACCGTCTGTATCACCTTTGACAATGATGTTCAACTCATGGAACTCACCAAGGGCAATACGATGAGAGATCTCATCCAGACCAACGGTCTTCGTGGTACGCAGACTCTGCTCACGCTGTAACTGGGTACGTTTGTTGGCTATCTCACGAGCCTCCTGCTCTGTCTCCATCACATGGAAAGAGTCACCTGCAGTAGGAGCACCATTCAAACCGAGAATGATAGCAGGCTCAGCAGGACCAGCCTTCTCAATACGCTGGTTACGCTCATTGAACATCGCCTTGACCTTACCCCATGCAGTACCGGCAATCACGACATCGCCAACTTCCAAGGTACCATTAGATACCAACACGGTGCTGACATAGCCACGACCCTTGTCGAGAGAAGACTCGATGATACTACCTGTTGCCTTACGGTTAGGATTAGCCTTCAGGTCAAGCATCTCAGCTTCTAAGAGTACTTTCTCCAACAGCTCGTCGACACCCATTCCTTTCTTGGCACTGATCTCCTGACACTGGTACTTACCACCCCACTCTTCCACAAGCAGGTTCATATTGGCAAGATCCTCACGTATCTTATCAGGATTAGCTCCCGGCTTATCGATCTTGTTGATAGCAAATACCATCGGAACATTAGCAGCCTGTGCATGAGCGATAGCCTCCTTAGTGGTAGGCATCACAGAGTCATCCGCAGCGATAATGATAATGGCAATATCTGTCACCTGAGCACCACGGGCACGCATCGCCGTGAATGCCTCATGACCTGGGGTATCTAAGAAGGTAATCTGACGACCGTCCTTCAATTTCACATTATAAGCACCGATATGCTGGGTAATACCACCAGCCTCACCGGCAATCACATTGGTATTGCGGATATGGTCAAGCAAAGAGGTCTTACCATGGTCGACATGACCCATTACCGTCACGATTGGAGCACGGCTGATGAGGTCGTTCTCGTCATCTGCCTCCTCGGTGATGGCATTCTGCACCTCTGCACTCACATATTCTGTAGTAAAGCCAAACTCCTCGGCAACGATATTGATGGTCTCGGCATCCAGACGCTGGTTGATACTTACCATGATACCGATACTCATACAGGTACCTATCACTTGATTGACACCCACATTCATCATGGTGGCTAACTCACTGACCGTCACAAATTCTGTCAGTTTCAATACCTTGCTCTCTGCTGCCTCTGCTGCCATCTCCTCGCTCAAACGCTCCTGTACGGCATCACGCTTCTCACGACGATACTTGGCACCTTTCTTATTCTGATTCTTAGAGGTCAGACGAGCAAGCGTCTCCTTTACCTGACGTGCTACTGCCTCATCATCCACCTCCAAGGGCTTTACAGGACGGTTCTTCTTGTTCTTCTTGCCACCACCTTGTTGCTGGTTGTCATTGAAGTTCTGGTTACCACCCTTATTCTTATTTTTCTTACCTTGTTGTTGGTTTGTCTGACTGGCAGCTGCCTCTATGTCCACCTTACCTGTACGGATACGCTCACGTTTCCTGCGCTCACCACTGGCGGCATGCTGCTGGGCTGCTTTCTCCTCACGCTCCTTACGGCGCTCCTCCTTAGATTTCTTCTTTGGACGAGTACTCTGGTTGATGGACGACAGATCAATCTTACCAATCACTTTTACGCCGGAAGATGCGGTCTCCGGCTCCTCTTCCTCTGCCTCGGAATTAACTTCCTCTGGTTCTGGCTGAGAAATAGGAGAGTCCTCCACAACAGGCTCTTCCACTACAATATCTTCCTTGGACTCCACCTCGGGTTCCTCCACTGGGCTTTCGGCAGCAGCCTCAGGGGTCTGTTCTTTCTTCACTGAGGGCTTCCCGATACTGTCAAGGTCTATCTTACCCACTTGCTTGAACTGTGGACGTTGCTCCATCTTCTCCTCAGTCAGGGTAATCTTCTTCTCTACCTTCTCGGGCTTCTCTACTTTCTTTTCTTTGACTTTCTTGGTGAATATCATGTCAGCCTGTGTCTTCACGGCTTTATCGCCTTTGAACTCACCGACCAATGCCTGATATTGCTCGTCCGAGATTTTAGTATTAGGCGTCATCTCGTCCTTGACCTCACCAAACTCTTTCTTATTCTTTAGGAAATCAACTGCCGTCTGAAGTCCTATATTCAGCTCAGATAATACTTTATTTAATCTTACTCCCATTAATCTTCTCTTTAAAAGCTAAACCTAAAATTACTCGAACTCTGCACGGAGCACCTCCAACAGATGGTCAACAGTCTCTTCCTCCAAGTCTGCTTTCTCTACCAGCATCTCACGAGGAGCGTTCAAAACAGCCTTTGCAGTATCCAATCCAATAGCCTTGATGGAGTCGATAATCCACTGATCTATCTCATCAGCAAACTCGTCGAGGTAGATATCCTCATCCTCCTCTGCTTCATTCACATCACGGAATACATCAATGGTAAACTCTGTCAGCATAGAGGCAAGCTTGATATTCAGACCACCCTTACCAATGGCAAGGCTGACTTCCTCTGGGTTCAGGTAAACCTCTGCCTTATGCTCTTCTGGGTTCAACACGATTCTGTTGACCTTAGCTGGACTTAAAGCACGCTGGATGAAGAGCTGGGTGTTATTGGAGAAGTTAATCACGTCGATGTTCTCATTTCCAAGCTCACGGACGATACCATGTACACGACTACCTTTCACACCTACACATGCTCCTACTGGATCGATACGGTCATCGTAACTCTCCACGGCAACCTTGGCACGCTCTCCCGGCATACGGGCGACACGACGGATCGTAATCAGTCCATCGTTGATCTCAGGAACCTCTGCTTCCAACAGGCGCTCCAAGAACTGTGGACTGGTACGCGAAAGGATAATACGGGGATTGTTGTTCTCATTCTGCACCTCTTTCACAATGGCACGAATGGTTTCACCCTTGTGGTAGTTATCGCTGGGAATCTGCTCTATCTTTGGCAAGTGCAATTCGTTACCCTCATCATCCATCAGCAATACCTCACGCTTCCACATCTGGTACACCTCACCACTGACAACCTGTCCAACCTTGTCTTTATACTTATTATATAAAGAGTCGTGTTCCAGTTCCAGAATCTTAGAGGCAAGGGTCTGACGCAGATTAAGAATGGCGCGACGGCCGAACTTTTGGAAATTAACTTCCTCAGAGACTTCCTCACCGACTTCATAGTCGGGCTCAATCTTCTGTGCCTCGGACAGAGAGATTTCCTTGTTCTCGTCCTGTACCTCACCATCAGCAACTACAATACGGTTACGATGAATCTCAAAGTCACCCTTATCTGGGTTCACAATCACATCAAAGTTCTCATCAGAGCCAAAAATCTTGGCAATCACATTACGGAAACTCTCCTCAAGTACACTTACCAATGTAGTACGGTCGATGTTCTTGGTCTCCTTAAACTCTTGAAAGGTCTCAATCATAGAGGATCCCTTCACTTCTTTCTTTGTAGCCATTACTATTTATTTTAATTTATACTTACTCTACTTAAATGATAACAGGTACTTGGTGTACTTGACTCCCTCCATCGTGAAAGTCTTATCAATATCTACGATAACTGGGCGTTTCTTACCTTCCTGCTTTTGTTTCTCTTTCACAGTAACCACAAATGACTGTCCGTCATCTGCGACTTCTTTAAGAATACCTTGCTGTTTCTTTCCGTCAAGAGGAAGAACCTCTACCTCCTTACCGATATGGTTGCGATACTGCTGTATCACCTTAAAAGGCTGACCAATACCTGCAGAGCCTACTTCCAATTCATAATCACCCAGTTCTTCACCCAGTTTCTCTTGCAAGAAACGGCTCAGTTCCGCACAGTCCTCAATCCATACGCCATCGGCGTGGTCAATCTCAATCACAATGCGACCGTCGGGCGTCATCTCTACGTCCACCAGGAAATAGTCATTTTCAGAGAGCCATTCCTCAACCGCTGTTTTTACTACGTCTTTATTAATCATACACCTTTTTTGGTAATTAAAACAAGAATGAGAGGCTTTTTCAAGCCCCTCATTCCGCTGAACGGTTGCAAAATTACGCATTTTCTCGCAATCTCGCAAGTATTTTGCTAATTATTTTCATTTTTGGATGGAAAGCACTCGCTCATACTCCCCTGGGGTATTCAGGATTCTTTCTGCTTCTTGCAGTGTTTTGTCATATTGCATGGCTGCCTCCACTTGCCCTGCTTGATAGTAATAAGCAGAGATGATATCCTGCTCTATCATATGCTGAATTTCCTTCCGGTGTAAGTCAAGGTCCTTACTGATATTATGATGATCGAGCTTTTCCTTCAGGGCATCGAACTCTGCCTTCGCCTCGTCATAGTAACCTTCAAACTTTGCTACTTTCACCAGTTCTTCAAATTGTTTCTTACTGACTTGGTCATAGGTAAAACCTGCCTTCACTACCCTCTGCTTGAAATCGGCATAGTCGGCATCTGTCAGATGGAAATCTTTTGCGGGAGCAATTGTCGGATGCTTGGCAATATAATCGACCACATAATCAAGTACCGTCTCTGTAGAGTCGATACGGTCCAGATAGAGAGTGATATTCGCCATGGTATCAGGCTTCACCTCAATATCGGGCTTAATACCACCACCATCTCTCACCTCACGACCTTTCTTGGTATAGAACACCTTCGTAAGGGAGTCTGGAACATGCTCTTTATAACCACCACCAGTATGTTTGTAATTAATGGCCTGTATACAGCGACCACTGGGAATGTAGTATTTGGAGGTCGTCAATTTCAAATTACCATTATAAGGAATCTCGACGTTGGGAATCTGCACCAGTCCTTTACCATACGTGCGTGTACCTATTATTATTCCTCTATCCAAATCTTGTATCGAGCCGCTGACTATCTCACTTGCCGAAGCCGTCTCGTCATTGACAAGAACCACAATAGGCATCACTGTATCAATAGGCTCCAAACGGGTCTTATATTCCGAGTTGGCACGACGGATTTTTCCTTTCGTCTCCACCAAGGTCACCCCTTGCGGTATCCACATATTGGCGATATCCACACTCTCTGCCAAGGAACCTCCTCCATTGCCACGCAAGTCCAGAATCAGTTTCGTGGCACCTTGCTTCTTCAAGTCCAGAAAAGCACGACGCATAGGTTTTGCCGGCTCACCCGTGAAAGTATTCAGGTTGATATACCCTATGCCATTCGGACGCATTCCATAATAGGTAATCTCTGGCATCTTGATACTACGACGGGTAATCTTAAAGGTCATTTTCTTACCCGTTGACGGACGCTGGATCTTCAACACAAATGTAGAACCTGCATCACCGCGCAGATGCTCACTGACAAACGAGACGGTCTTATCGGTCATCAGCGTATCATCAATCTGCAGGATGATGTCGCCCTTCTTCAATCCCACCTCTGCGGCAGGCATACCTGCATAGGGCTCCTCTATCACTACTTTCTTCAACTTCTGATGATAACGAATTAAAGCACCGATACCAGCATACTTTCCTGTCATCAGCATCTTCAAGTCTTTCTGCTTCTCCTCTGGATAAAACTCTGTATAAGGATCCAATGAGCGAAGCATGGCATTAATACCTGTACCTATTACCGCATTGGCATCCAACGTATCCACATACATCAAATCCAGATTTCTGTAGATAGCATTGAATATCTCCAAATTCTTTGCTACTTCCAGATTATGGTTTTTCACATCCTGCGCTTGGGTCACAACTGCAGGTAGTATCATCATAAAACCAATTAAAACGTATTTTCTCATTGTCATAGTCTTTAATTATGGCTGCAAAATTACAAAAAAATACCTTTACCATGAATTTTTTCTCCAAAAAGTTTGCGCATTTCGGAAAAACGTATTATCTTTGCACCCGCTTAACAGCAAAAACTGCTTCAGTAGCTCAGTTGGTTAGCACCTGACTGTTAATCAGGGGGTCGTTGGTTCAAGCCCATCCTGAAGCGCCCAAGAAAGAGTCCTGTAGGTCAATGACTTACGGGACTTTTCTTTTTCTTGCATTTCAAATTTGTAGCCAATTTGTAGCCAAAAATTTCATCCCATTTGTTATTGTAGCCACTTTCTTGCAGAATCCTACCCATATAATTCTGCAAAGAATAGGAGAGAGCCCGTTGTCAAGTTCTAATGTTGACAAGTTGAAAACATCTATGGGATTTCAACTGGCAACTACTCTCTAACATTCAGATTGTCTTCACCTGAGTAGCGTGGTTCTTTTCTCTCCCGTATCTCATCCATATATCCTGCTGTGATGATGCCCGATGGTAGCGCAATGATGGCAATACCCACCATCGACGATATGATACTGATGACACGTCCAACATCAGATATAGGATACAAGTCGCCATAACCGACCGTTGTCAACGTACAAGCCGCCCAATAGAACGCATCGAAGAAATTGTCAAACAGGAAATGACCCGTTTCCGGATTGATGTCTTCCTCCGCATTGAACATGATGAGTGCTGTGATGAAGATGTAGAACAGAGCCAGAGAAAGCACCGTACATAGTATTTTCTTTTGACGGCGTATCACCGCAAGTATAATCTCCAATGGTTCAAAGTATCTCACGAACTTGATGACACGCAGCACCTTCAGTAGCCTCGAAACACGCATTACTTTGAAGGTCGGGTTCAGCAGATTTGCCGTTGGGAGTATAGACAGTAGGTCAATGATAGCCATAGGAGTGAAAGGATAGAGCACGAAAGCCGCCATCTTGTTCTTCTTTGAATGCAGATCTGCCGTCATCCACCGCAACACATAGTCTATCACGAAACAACAACCGGATATCAAGTCGAAGTACCAGAATATCTTATACTGCTCACGAAACATCAACGGCAGTATTCCAATGGCAATTGCCACCAGCATCAGCCAGTCGTATGCCCGCGAAAGCGTGTTCTCGTTTCGTGGCTCGATAATTTCCGTTATTCTTTCTCTGATAATCATTTCCTGACTTTTGCATCATTTACCTCACGACTTCTCGTTGGTCGTTCTCCAGAGGAGCGACTTTATCTGCTGGATGCAAAAGTTCATGAACTTCAACATCCAGGCATCTCGCAATCTGCATTAGTGTTTCTACACTTGGCTGAGAAGAGTTCGTACACCATTTCGAAATGGTGGCAGGGTCTTTTCCCAACTGTTCTGCCAGCCACTTGTTGGTTTTCTTGTGCTCTACCAGCACAACCTTTATCCGATTAATGTCTCTTGTCATATGTTGAATTTCTTTTGTTTCTAATATCAACTATCTCCACTGGTCTAAATCCAGTTTCGATTCAATTTCCACCTCTAAATCATTTGGCAGGGAAGGGAAGAAATCCATTCCCGTTATGCGTTCCACTTGATCAATAGAATTATAGTATAAATCTCTCTTCTTTGTGCCTGCAGTGTTCTTAACAACAAACCCCATTCCTTTAGGTGTTCCATTCAAGCATAGAACCACCTTAAAGAATGCCTCAGGCACATACACCTCATTGGCCCCAATTACCTCATGGTCTTGCCTATAAAACACAGGCCCACACACAATATAGATGTCTTGAAATCTTTTCGCCCAATTACGGCAATCAATTTCAATACTATTCCACAAACCGCTATTAAGATTGGCATTTTGTGGACAGACATTTATTAAGCTGAAGGATTCAGCCATTGCCACAGAATCCCATTTATTATCTCCCGCAGGGCACATGTGACCACGAGACCATCCACTGCCTTTATAGTCTTCTATTGTGGCTCTTGGCGAAGGAACAGCGTAATCTGCAAAGAACGCATTGCTGCGCCCGAAAGGGCCGTCTGTATGCAGATCCGTTAAATGCCAAGCCACCCAATTGGGAACTTTCGTGTCAGGATTGTAGGACACAATATAGGCTTTTTTCTTAATGATGATTTCTGAAGCATTAGTCAGTGGCGCAGGCTTACAGATCTCAAAAATTGAATCTGAAGTAGCAGGTTCTTCAATTGGATCTACTTCTTCTATTTCTCCACCGTCATCTATTTCCAATGACTCTTCTGGGGTTGCATTCTGTGATGCCATCCGCAAATATGTGTTGTCGCTCGAGGAACTGCCATTTGCATGTAGTAAAAGAAAGAGTCCCAAGAAAGCTACAACAAATACTGTTATGGTTACTTTCAATTTCATTCGGCACTAAAACGCAATTATCAATCTCAAAAGAGCAACTATAAGCAAAGCATAGATTCCTGCAAGAATGTCATCAAGCATCACACCAAGTCCTCCCGACACATTAACGTCAATCCACCTACAACCAAGTGGCTTGTAGATGTCAATCAAACGAAACGATACAAAACCAACTATAGCAAGTGCTATTGTGTATTGGCCATATGGAGTAATCAATAAGGGAATCCAAGTTCCCACAAACTCGTCAATATTAACGGCTCGAGGGTCTCTTCCCCAATACTTCTCCATTACATTACTTGTCCAAATCCCAACTATTGTTGTTACGACAACTAAGGAGATGGTTGTCAGAAATAATGCAAATGGAGATAAATGCCAATATAACATGAGCCAAACTACTAACGCAAGGAATGCTCCTGCCGTCCCAGGGGCTATAGGTACAAAGCCAGTACCTAAGCCCGTGGAAAGGACGACGTGGAACAAAGGAGCGTCTCCTATCTTATGATAGTTATTGTCGCTCATACAATACTACAGAAGTTCCGCTAACAGTGCAGGGAAGTTTTTCGACTTGGCTTTGATGTTCTCCAACAGAGCCTTCTCGATGTCATCAATCTGGCCATCACTTTTAATCTGCTTGTACAGATACTTAGCCTCGTCTTCATCAACTACACCATTGGACTGGTCATCGTCAAGGACAAACGATGTAATGGCCTTAATAAAGAAATCTTTCCACTCTGGAGCATTTTCCTTACCTGAAACAGCATTGTTCAACTCAAACAGGAAATCTGCCTCATCTTTGTCAATCACTCCGTCTTCGTACAGAACCTCTTCAAGCTCTTTCACTTCGTCAGCATCGATAATACCGTCCGCTAACAATTCTTTTTTCAATTCTTCTAATGTTTTCATTGTCACTAAAGATTAAGTTAATACTGTTATTTTACAATAAGATGTTTTAGTTCTCTTACTCCCGTCACCATGAACCCAATGATGAAAATCACAATCCAATCAAACAGAGGTAATGGCTGTACATTAAAGAAATCGTTCAAGAACGGTACTTGAACAATAGCTATCTGTCCAAGCGTGACCACCGTTGCTATCAGCAAGAAACCGTCACAACCCTTCAAGTTCCAACCAGACCCACCCGTCTTATATCCACGTGCATTGAACATATAGCCCATGTGAGTCATCACGAAGATGGTAAAAAGCAGAGTCAACTCGTAGGTGGTTACATGACTCCTTTCAGAGAAGGCAAGCAGGTCGTTCATGCTCTTAATATCTGCATGTTGGAAAATAACCAGAAGAGCCAACAACATGACGAAGAAGAATCCTCCCACACCGAATATGTTCTGAAGCATTGACTTATCAAGAATAAATGCTTTCGGGTTGCGTGGTTTCTCTTCCATTACAGATTTCTGAGGTGGTAAGGCAGAAAGTGCAATTGCAGCGAAGGTATCCATAATCAAATTTACCCATAGCATTTGGGTAACAGTCAGAGGAGACTCCGTTCCAAGAAAAGCACCAAACAACACCAAGAAACATGCTGCTACGTTCACTGTCAACTGGAACAGCAAGAAACGCTGGATGTTCTTGTAGAGAGAGCGACCCCACATTACAGCGTTGGCTATGGTACTGAACGAGTTGTCCTGGATAATCATATCAGAAGCATCCTTGGCTACCTGAGTTCCGTTACCCATTGCTAGTCCGACATCTGCAGCATTCAAAGCAGGCGCATCATTGGTACCGTCGCCCGTTACGGCAACTACCTGATCTAAGCGACGGAGAGCGTCAACGAGTCGCTTCTTATCCATAGGTCTTGCACGAGCAATAATCTTGATCTCCATAACTCGATTTTCGAGTTCTTTGTCGGACAACTTAGCCATTTCTGTGCCTGTAATGATATTATTGTCGCTATCAGCTCCTGTCCATAGACCAAGTTTACGGCCAATCTCCATAGCAGTGATAGGATTATCGCCTGTCACAATCTTGACTGCGATACCAGCCTTCATACATCCCTCAATGGATTCCTTCACCCCCTCGCGGATATCATCATGCATAGCAAAGACACCAACAAAATGGAGCTTAGTGTTCTTGAGTTTTCCTCTTTCAATAATTGTTTCATTGTCCCCCAATTCCAAATAGGCAAGAGCCAATGTTCGCATGGCTTTCTGCTGGTAGTTGGCTAACGCTGTTTCAAAATCGGACTTTGTGGCTATATCAAGGTCAGACATAGAAAGGAGAATCTCTGGTGCTCCCTTTACGTATGCCACCTTTTTACCAAGAACTATTGAATTAACGATGGTTACCATATACTTGTTCTCTGTAGAAAAAGGTAAGGTCTCAACTATTGCAGAATTCTCACGAATTTCAAGGTAGTTACAGCCCTTGGCATTTAACCACAACAACAAAGCACCTTCCGTAGGATTGCCTATCACCTTAATAGTCTTTTTGTCTGCAAAGTCAAGGTTTGCCGTAGAGTTGACTGCTATCATCTCAGCAAGCAGTTTGTCATCGACATTATTCAGCTTGGCTTCTGCCACTTCCATCTGGTTCTTGGTTAGAGTACCCGTTTTGTCCGTACAAATAACAGAAGCTGCGCCCATTGTCTCACAAGCATGCATGGTGCGTGGAAGCGTGTTGCTCTTCATCAATTTTCTCATACTGAAAGCAAGACTGAGGGTTACAGACATAGGCAAGCCTTCTGGAACGGCCACAACGACCAGCGTCACTGCAATCATAATAGTCTTCAATATATAGCTGACAAAGTCCACCCAGAATGCACTTGAAGCGAAGTTTGCATCATACGAGATGAAATACCATACAATACGACCAATGATGATAAGTACGGCAAGCACATAACTTGCATTTGTAATCCAGTCTGCCAGTCCATTAAGTTTTTTGCTCAATGGCGTTTCGCTGCCTTTGCGCACACGCATCCTGTCAATAAGCGGCTGTTCTACAACGACATCAGCATCTTCATGTTCACCAACGTACTCTTCAAGAGCATCGTTAGCGTCATCTTCTGTGTTATACTTCCCGATGATAGTTTCTGTTGACTTGTCTTTCAATAGCCAGCCAACCTTCACTTCGTCACCATCATTCAACGATCGATATACCTCGCCACTTTCTGTAGCGTCACCTACTTTCTTAACTTCAGCCGTACAGAATCCTTCAATAATGGTGGTTCCTTTCTTTATCTCGTTTGATTTGTACGTGGCATTCGCGTCAAACCGTTCTGGATTGGTTGTCTTTGTTGCCTGTAATTCACCTGTTAGAGATGACTCATTGACAATGAGGTTCTGAGACTCCAATAACTCACAGTCTGCAGGAATCTCCTCTCCAGTTTCCAGCTTTATAATGTCTCCTACGACAATATCCTTACGAGGAACTTCACACAGATGACCATTACGATAGACTTTCACGAGTGTATCATCGTTCGTCTGGTTCAGACTTTGGAAAGTTTTCTCGTTCTTTTTCTCCAAGAAGTAAGCTATACTTGTTGCCAGTATCAACGCCACAATTATACCAATAGGCTCAAAGAAAACAGACCATTCAGCATTGTTCCATTCATACTCATAAATAGAGATACCCATTGAAAGCACAAAGGCCGTTATCAATATCTTAAAAAGAGGGTCGCCAAAGCCTCCAAAGAAACCAACTATCAGGATAAGCAACGTTGCAATCGCTACAATGATGGGCATCATCCATATCATTGCTCCCATGCTGCCAGCCAGAATGCCTGCTAAAACTGCTGTTCCAACAATAAGGCAAGCCATTGTGATGGCAATCGGATGTCTTAATACTTCTGCAATCTGTTCCCAAATAGAATCAGAACAAGGAGGAGTCAATACGTTTGCTCCATACTTCGCGCGGCTTTCGAGCACCTGGGCGTCGGTTAAGCCTACATAATGATGATTTGTTGCCATATATCTTACTTTTATTTGTTCTCAATAACATATTTTGCAAGGTCTTCTGGTTTTCTGAGCCTCTTTCAACGAGACTTCCTGAATCTTATGTTTGGAATTCTTCAACCCTCTACAGCTCTTTGTTGAATGGTATACTTTGCCCGTTGAAACTATATATACGGTTGTGTCGCCCATCGCTGAATGGGTGGTAAATGACTGCAATACGAGCATTGCTGCCAGAACCAAAGATATTTGTAGGCGATTTCTCATATACATTTATTTCAAGAATTCTTCTTCACTAATCGGGGCTGTCTCGAAGTTGTTCATACCTGCAGCCTCACGAACATTTATCCGCAGGTCATAATTGACCTCTTGTAAAGAGTTCTTCTTTCCAAAGTCATATTCCTGTCTGCTCTTCTCATAAAAAGCATTTCTTGTAAACTTGCCAATCACCGTGTTACCAGTTCGTAACTCCATCCAGTCCTTACCATAGGCCAGCTTTAGGTAATACCGACCTTGCGGAATCTGGGTTATGGTGGTGGTAGAATTCTCTGGTACTACAGCATATCTGATGCATTTGTTTGTTGTAGCATCAACAATCTTGACAGCGACGTTATATCCTTCGCCCATCGTAATGTCAAAGTAGTTGTCTTGAATTCCGTATATGGGCTTTACACCATATTCTTCACCCAACTCGGTATCGGTAAGCTCTTCGTAGGTCCACCCGTCTCGCATCAACTGCTCTTGATACTCACTGTTTTCATGAACTTGCTGTTTGACCCCAGATACATTGTTGCACGCAACAAGAGCCAGAACTGAAAAGAAAAGCAATGCTATCTTCTTCATAAGCTATATATGATATGGTTATATATTGTCCAACAGATAATGACGACACCGATAATCTTACAGACCATTCTCAGTGCCTTTTTGTTGTTTTTTCCTTTGATGTGACCTTCCAGCAAAATTGGAACAACAAACCAAATGCAGAGGCCAATAATGATTGATATGATCATTTGTTTTCTGTTGTTTATGGACAGGTGACCATGAAGCCACCTGCCCATGAAACTCATTAGTAGTTAATTAGTGAACTTGTCCATTCCTGTACATTTCATTAACCCTGCTTTGTATTTCCGCGTATCTGTCACCAAGATTTCTCTTGCGGACAGCTCCGTTTCCATACTTACCACGGATAACCTCTCGTGCTTCTTCCTCAACAGCTCCAGTTACACTTGCTGTAGGAGTGGGGTTGGTCTGGCTTACAGTGCCACTTGTCGAAAGATCGTTTCTAACAGACACATCTGTAGCAGGTGTCGTGGTTGCATTATCCTTAGCCGGAGTTACATCGCCTTGGCTTTGGCCTGGCTGTGCAGGTGCTCCACCTTCAGCCGCTTCGTTTGAAGTGCCATCTGCTACTTCATCATTGGCATCCGTTGTACTCTGCTCGTCTTGATTTGGTTCGGTGGTTTCACCACCTGCAACATCTGCGGATTTTGCAGGTTCAACAACTTCTGCTACAGGAGCATCGCCTTCATCTCCTTGTTGAGACCAATAGTAGCCACCTCCACCCAAAACGAGGAGTCCAGCCAAAGCGGCAGCATACCATTTTCCTTTTCCTCCTTTTGGTTCATCTTCTCCGCCTGATGTTGGTGGAGTAGGTGGAACTGGTTCTGATACAGGCTGCTTCTTCTTCAATGCCACCTGAGGTTTCTGAATTTCTTCGGGAGTCTCAGAGGCTTTGGTTCGAAGCGTTACCTTTTTCTTTAACTCTACCATAGCTTAGTTACATATTAAAGCGAAACCAGGAATCTCGTCAAATGCTGTGCTCAAATCCATGACACGGCTCTCATTCTTCAAAGAGAAGTCATCGCCATTGTTGTGGATGGAGCAAACGCAATATACATGGCCTTCTTCCTTTGAGTCAGCAAGAACCTCCAGATAATCACCAGAGTCGCTCTGAACTTCAACGCGGCCACCTTCGTCAGCGTATGTTACGTCTTCGCCCTCAATGGCTGCTCCATAGTTCACAATCACAATGTAGGCCGTATCGATTTCTGACATGCTTGCAATATTGATCTGCTCAGATTCTTCACCACCGGGGGCTGGTTCCTTGTTATCTCCCATGTGGAGCATATAGGGGAATTTGTCCAGTGTACCTAGATCGCTCTTCTTTGAACGATACTCGTTAGAGAACACTCCACCGACTTCGCCATCCTTTTTCTTGAAGAACAAGCAAAGGTCCAAGTCTGTGTCAGACTGCCAGAACAACTTTACCTTGAGTTTTCCTGCAAAGTTGAAAGCTACTGAGTCGTTCTTCTTACGAAGAGTGACTTTCTTTTTCAATGTTACTTCTGCCATAATTGTTCTATTTAATGGGTTTAACGATAAATTATTCACAAATCAGTGAGAATCCCGGAATCTTGTCGAAAGCTGTACCAAGATCCATTACGACACCTTCATTCATCACAGCATTGACACCATCGTTGTTCTTGATGGAACAAACATGATAGACGTGTCCCATTTCAGTCGCATCGATGTCAACCTCGAAATAGTCTCCCTCGCTGCTCTGAATTTCTACTCTACCTGAGTCCTGAGCAAAATTAACCTCTTCACCGTCGATGGCTTTACCGTAGTTCAACACGACAACATTTGCGGTATCAATCTCGTCAAGATTGAAAACGTTAATCTGTTCAACAGACTCTCCACCTTCAGCAGGTTCTGGCTTGTCACCAGTATGAAGCATATAGGGGAAATGGTCTTGGGCTCCCATGTCCGATTTCTTTTGTCTGAACATAGAAGAGAAAACTCCTCCTGCCTCACCGTCTTTCTTCGTATAGAAGATACATAGGTCAAGGTCAGTGTTTGATTGCCAAAGCAATTTTACCTTGAGATACTGTGTGAAAGTAAACTCTGCCGGCTTCTCCTTGCGGCGCAGGCAAATCTTCTTTTTTAATTGAACTCCTTCTGCCATGTTAATAAAAATTTAAATTAATGAATTATGTTACTTAATGTTCTTGTGATTAAAATCCATATCAAAGAAATCGATGCCCGTTGTCTTCGATGGTTTTGCCTTTGGTTCAATAGGCTTCGGTGCAGGCTTTGGTGCTGCAGGTGATGGCTTCTTTCGAGGAGTGTCTTCCTCGAAGAAGTCTGCTTTTGGTTTGGGCTTAGACTGTGGAGTCCCGAATCCAATGGGTCTTTTGGGCTGTTCTTTCTTAGCGGGTGGTGTTGCTCCCCAAAAGTCATCACCGGCAAAAGCCCTTTTGCGAAGCTCAGATATCTCTCTTTGGTGCTCTGGATATATCTTCTGAATGCGATTCAGTATATCACAGGCCTCATCATTATTTCCAGAAGATAACAGAGCATTTACTCTATTTATCTCCTTTTGATAACCGTTCTCTTTTTCCTGACTCTCCAACTTCTTTTTCGCTCTTTCTATCCGCTTTAAGAGGTCTTCATTTGGATGGATTGCAATGGCCTCTGAGGCGAAGTTGATAAAACTTGACCAGTCTTCCCTGAAATCAGCATCCATGGCCTTCTTTTTCAAATCTTCGAAACGCTTTTGAGCCTCTAATGCTTTGTCCCTGTCTGCTTTTAGTTTTTCTGTCTCAGCAGACCACTTCCGTTGATTCAGCGTATCAATTTCAGTTAGTTTCTCGCAGATCTCAATTGCGGTGTCATAGTTGAGTGCAGATTTCGCTTTCTCATACTGTTCCACTAAAGATGCAAGTTTTTGAGTATGTTCCTTGCGAATATCTTCTATTTCCTTGATTCGCTGAGCAGCCTCGGCATTCTCAGGGTCAAGCGATTGAACTTTTGCTAACTCGCGAAGTGCTTCATCGAATGCCTTTTGAGCAAAGAACAAATCCGCACGATTGATGTATTTGTCAATCTCTTTAGATGCTTCTATATGTTTCTTGGCTTCGTTGTAAATACGTTTTGCTTCAACTGAGGTCGGTCTCAGATTAAGGGCTGCATCACTTTGAGACAAGGCATCTTGCCATTGCCCATCTTTGAGACTCTTCTGTGCTCTTCCAATGATTGCCCTGTATTGTTCTTCTCTAACCTTCTGTTCAGAAAGCAATCGAACAGCATCAGCTTTCTTTTGAGTAGCCTCTTTGTCACCTGGACGATGTTGTAGGGCAATATCTGCCCAGTCGCTCATTTGGGCATAGTCTTGATTCTTTTCAAAATCATAAACCTTCTGCATTGCATCATCGTATTGACGGGCAGACTTGTTTCCGTCTTCTACAATTCCTCTATCTATAACGGTCTTGTAACCAGATAATTCACTAGAATAGTCCAGATACAAGTTAGACATTTTATCAAGATGAGCACGAGCTTCTTCCCATGACCTGCTATCTATGAGATCTTCTAGAAGTTCTCGTTCCTTGTCAAATGCTGCCCGTATCTGTATCTCTCCTAAATCCTTCTCTGCAGTTTTCTGCCAGTCGCTTTCATGGAGATCTCCCAATAAAGGATAAACGCCAACAATATTGGGTAGGTCAGATTCCTTATGCCTTATAACATTGTCTTCTGCAACATAGAATTTTTCTCTGATGGCACGCTCAAACTGACTATTTGTAAAAGTATTCCCAATAAAAACCAATCCCTTTATTTCATCATTTCGCACACCAGATGATTTTGTAAAATCAGCAACCACCTTGATGATGTTACCTACAATTACAGATGTCCTCTCATCGAGTTTGTTTCTGATGATTGATACCTGGTAGGTGTTTGCGGGTTGGTTGGCGAAAGAGACATTTGGAATTGTAATGGGAACATACGGCTTTGCATTAGCAATCTTGACAAACCAGTTTTGGACAAATTGCTCCATGCGCAGATACTCTCTCTCCACTTCCTCTTTGGTTGAGAGAAAATGAGTTCTGTTATTGATGCTATCGACTATGGATTCCACAAGTGCCCTTCCACGTAAGTCCATACCCATTCCAACGAGAACATTCTCGGAGAACATCTTGAACTTGTTGTCTTCTCGCTTATAGAGTATATAGTGGAGGTTTTCATTACAGGCGTTGAGGACCAGATAATATCCGTCGTCCTGTAACTTTTCGTGTCGTCGATTATGCTCCAATGCCAAGAACCCTATTCTTGCCTGACTTCCTATAACGTTGAAACCATTTGACTTTAGTTCCTCAAAGAACACCAAGCGTGCTGGACCAGGTATGTCTGGAGAAAAAGAAATGTATGTTTCTATTTCTCCTTCTGCATCCACAGCACTACGAAGCGTATCAAAAATCCCTGACGCCTGGAAAATTGTCTTTAACTCTTCTCCTCTGCCATTATATCTTGAGAATCGTCTGTCTGGATCAGTAATCAGGCTGAAGACATCTCCGATGTAATGTGCTTCTCCGTTCCTGTAATGGGATTGGTTGTCCTTACCATATACAATGGAATTGTTGTACGTGTCTTCATAGAAGAAAAGCCAGAAGCGATCTTCATGGTTGGAAAGTGTGATAAGACGGGGTACACCATCGGTGCATACAGCACCAATGATGTACCACTTGTCTATGTATAGCGTTAGGGCTTTCATCTCAATTTATTGATTAAACGCTTTTTTGATAAGAGTGTCAAGGAATGACAGGCCTTCAGCAATGATGATTGGCTGGTGGTAATGGAAACCATTTCCATCATTCTTGCGGGCTTTCTTATATTCATTGTCATTGTTACAGATGTAACCTGTGATTCTATTGGGCAAGTCAGCGAGTTCATCTCTGAGCGCTTCGTCTGCCTTAGGATAGAGCCTCGTTTTCTGACTGACAAATTCAATGAATATGTTCATAAACTTCTCGAAGTTCTCAACTTCTGAGAAATCGAAGTTGTTCATCTCGTTTGCGAAGTAGTCGCCTGTCAATTCATCTTCGATATGGAGAATCTTAGGGGTGCCATCAGGCATCGTGTATTTCACGCCAGACTCACCACAAATATCAGAGTCGGTATTCTGTGTCTTCTTCACCAGCACCTTTGAGTCAACAAGTCCCTTTGCTACTTCTGCCTTATTGTCAACCTCAATCTCATCTCGGTATCTGACATCCAGGTTTCTGTTAGTAACAAGGTTTACTCCAGCATTCAAGCAGTTGGTGTAATACTCGTTTGTAGCTCTTCTGCCCGCAGAATTCCTAAGCCAATGGAACAAACGTCCACCTTTACCAAACGAGAGAATGTCAATACGGTTGATATGCTCCATGTGTTCGGTCTTGATAGTCTTTCCTATAAGCATACCAGAATAGAAAAGTAGCAAACCAGTAACATAAGCCGGTATCGTAAATACAAAACGAGCATTTGCATCAATCGAAGAGTAGAATTCTTCGTAGTCAGACTCTGTACGCAGTTGGTCAAAAATGCTGTTCAGATAATAAGGTGCTTTCTGTGGCTGGGTAAGAATCTCTTGGATATTTGCCACATACACCTTTGTCTTCTTCCCTTCATGGAAGTTAACAAGAGCCTGACGGAATGTCTCTGACTGGATAACAGCGTTAAAGAACACTCCAGCAGCCAAGCGGACTGAACTTTCTCTGTATAATGAAGAACTGTTACCGTTATTGGGGTCTTTGGCAAGCAGAAGAATGTCACTGGTGCTGCCTCCTACATCGATTCCCAAGAACATATTATCCTTGTTAAGACCAAAGTCCTGAGACAATGCGAAACTACAAACAGCCTCTGCCTCTGTTGTCAATTGGGTGCTCAGTTCTGGTCTCCTACCAATTGTGATTGGTGTAATTTTGCATAGTTCCTCGAAAATCTTTTCCAAGTCTGTACGGTCTGCTTCCATCATTGACCCGGGGAAACTCCATTCAATTTCTTCCGGACGAATTTTGTTCTTATATAAGAACGCACATACATTGAGCCAGATAGATTTCAAGAAAGCGCGTTTCTTCTGGAGTCCCTTGTCATTATCAAGCCATTTCATATTGTAATGAAGGATGCCTGCTTGCGTCTTTATCTCGTACTGGTCCATTTCACGTACCAATACATTTGGGCGATTAACTGGCACGCCACCAGCAATCTCTTCCGACTCATTGTAGCAATTGTAACGTGAATCGTGCTCATGGAGCCAGGATTTCACCTGTCCATTGTCAGATGGATAGTTGGTGAAGAACAGCAACTCATTGTTCTCAGCAATCGCTTTGATATCGCTATTTTCCTTTCCAATTAGCACACTTCTGTAGTTGCCAAACTGGACAGGCATTGCACCACGGTCATTTTCATTATAGTAAACACAGGTGTTGTTGCTGCCAAAATCAATACCGACAACCGCTGTTCCCTTAATGTCAAAGGTTGTTCTGTCCTCAATAATCTGAGGACGGAAGATCAGGAAGCCTGCATGAACATCCTTGCCTGTATCTTTGACGGAGGCAGACAATCCTGCAAGAGGCTTGTCAGCAGAAATGATGTTGTATTTTGGCAAATCTTCACCCTGGCCTGCGGGATAGGTGATAAGGCGTTTGATTTCCACCTTCTTTTCTTCATCCGGGCTGGGTTCATAATCACCTGTAAGGAATACGTTATTAACGTTTCTGATAAATTCGCCCTGCCATTTGAATATGGGGGTAAATTGCTCTTTTGCATCAGCAGTGAATTCAGAATAGAGATAGTATTTATTCCACTTCTCAGAAACGAAATTGGGCCACATGATAACCCTTCCCTGATCTGTCATCCAGTCAATTTCATACTCGCGAGTGTTCAACGTGACCTTCTCACCATCTATTTCAACGATAAGAGTCACGGCAAGCTGACCAGCATCGGTTAAAGATGCGGTCAGAGAAGTATTGCCACCATCGGAATAGCCTAATAATCCAGATAAACTGTTCTTGAAGATGTCAACACCTCGTTCTGATAATGGTAGGGAGAAATAGTTCGTGCTACCGTCCTGCAGGTCTCTTACTCTCAAGAAGAATACAGGACCTTCAGAAAGTTTCGGTCTTTCAGCAACGTCTTCTGCCCACCCGATTACGTACTTATCTTCGCTAAGAAGATTCTGTATATCGCCAATGAGTTGATAATCACCATCGTTTGTATAGGTGAATGTAAAGTCTGGCTTCAGATATACGGGAACGTCGCTCTTGAACAACAATGAGAATGGACATTCGAGGGTTCCATATTTAGCTATTGGGCCTTTGTCTCTCAGACTCCCACCGCCCTTCTTACGCAATTCGTCTTCCCATTTACGACTCATCTGCTTGAAGCCATTTAAGTCCATTGGCTGCTTTTTTGCACGTTGTGAGTTGATTTTCTGCTCAAAGACATCTAAGTTTCCATTCATGTTCTTTATGAACAGATATACCTTTTGTAATTGGTCTGGCGACAGGAATCGTGTCGGATCCTCAAATTTCCCCTCTCGATACCAACTAATATCGCTGGCATCTTCTCCGAGTTTTGTGTAATCAACACCTGTAAAGACTCCCGTCATCGGTGAGGTTCCACCAACGAGATGGTCTCGATAATATATAAGATGTATATAGGGTTGAGCACTTGGGTTCTTCGCCAACACATCTTGATTGCTCCACACATCGCTGTCTTCGAACAACATTCTACCAAAGGCAGCTGCAATGTCATAATCACCTCCCTTTACATCCATTGTTATGGGCTTCGAGAAACGGATACGGTCGGGGAACAGCGCGATTACTGCTAATAAACCTTTCCACTCACCATAAAGAAGCTCATAGAACTGCTGGAGTCCAGAGGTGTCGATGTTGGGGTCTGGTGTTGCAAGTGTCTGAAGCGCAAACTTAAACAATTTGGCACGTGCCCAAGGTGTTGGTACACCAGAGATGAGGGCACCTAGTTTCTCAGCTGTTATACCTTGAAGTATCTTTCCGGTTTCTATACCTTGAATATAGGAAGCAGCCATGTTCAACTCATTCCACTGGCCTTGCGTTCCTGTCGTTATATTCGTATAGCTCTTTATCAATAATGCTTTTGACATACCTTCATCAATTAAAATTGTACAACTTTGCCAACGTATCGAATATTAACTTATATAGTTGCTCGCCCTGATTAGTGATGTTCTGCCAGTTCTTATTGGAGTCACGAACCTCAATAAATTTCTCTTTAAATGAATTGAATTTAGAACCAAACAGACCTGTTTTATAGGCATTGTCTTTTCCAATTCCTTCGTTGCGGTAGATAGCCTTGTTCCAATCGACCTTCATTAAACTCTTGAATGTGTCTGGAGAGAACAGATTGGCATTGAAAAGATAGTTGTCGCCACCTCCAGCAGAACGGTGAATCTGTCGCAGCCATCCTTCTTTTAGTGTTCCATCACCATTCTTTTGCACAAAGAACAGATTGAAGTACTTTTTGAGATTAACCACTTGATTGACATCGATACCAGTAAATTCTTGAATTTCTTTGTGGCCACCAGTTCTTACACTTTCCGCAAAGTCATCAGAACCATTACAGAATAGGGCAAAAGCAATGAGCATACCGAACTTCTGTGCAAACTCTTTTGCCCTATCAGAACCAACAAAGTCCTGGAAGTCAAATTTTCCGTTGTCGTTAATCGAGCGGTATTGATAATCTGTTTTATGATGCTCCTTGTTCTGTTGGAGGGTCGATTCATCTGTATTATAGAAATCAAGGGCTGCACATGCCGCAAGAAGTTCTATGTAGTGAGAATCGTTCTTTTGCTGCTCACCGCCAGTAATGGTCTCAGTAATTTTATCGCTTTCGCGTTGCATCGGATTCCATTCCAAACCACTGGTTCCCATCATGTAAAACTTCTGATAGGTACTCTTAACCGTGGTGTCATCGTCGTAGAACATCATAGCAACCTGAGAATTCAATGCAAACTTATCACTCGTTGCAATAATCTTTTGGTTGGAGAGCTCGTTCCCGCTTGGAGCACGAAAACTGAAATAGGCTGTTAGCAGCGTTGAGCCAAAATATGCACTTTTCAGCACATTTGCTGCTCCATTACTCATGATTTCTGCCGCTTTGGAGATGGCTTGCGGAATGATGGGAATAGATGATGCTCCCGTTCCACCAAATACTGAGCCAAGAATAAACACTCTGGGCTGGCCATTCTGAGATGCCTTTATAAGCTCGCTAAGGAATGATTTTAATTCGCTGGAGATGGGGGAGTTTGCGGCTTCAATAATAGAGTGGTACATCATCATGGAACCAAGATGTGTCTGTGCACGGTATCCATGACGAAGATTGAAATCTTCCACATTCTCACTTAGCACCAGGTCTGCCAAATCGGTTTCTTCACGGTGATTGTATTGTGTGTCCCCGTAATTGAACACGGCTTTGAAGGTACTCTTCTGTTCATAGTTAGGGCTGAACTCGTAGTATTTGATGTTTGCAGAGAAGAAAGTGTCCTTGTGGGTGACACGATTTGCCTTATCCATGCCTTTGGCATTCAAATACGCTTCCTTCACTTCCTTCAAACGAGAGAAGTTTCCGTTGTTCTTGTCGGTATCAAGAGCCAGCAGTTGTATCTCGGTGTCATCGAACATACCCATTGCACACAAATGTATGAGGGATTCAATACACCTCATTCCTGTGCCGCCAATGCCTAATACAAAAAATTGTTTCGCCATAGTCTTGATTATTTCTTTTCCTTGCCTAATATTGAACCAAACTTAGAGTGTCTGAATGTAAACATCAAGATGCCGCTGGCAACAACGTAAACACCTAAGTTGATGAAAATGCACTTGAGATTACAAGCCTTGAACATGTTTTGGAAACCTGCATTCTTGATGTTCCCGACTACTACGAGGTCATTGTAAAGCCAGAAACCAAGAATGGCAATAAGACCAATAATAACGAATGCGATTCTTCTCTTCACATACGACTTGTCATTTCCTCCTTCCCAAGGAAACATGTTGGCCACTGCGAGTGAAATAATGACGGCCACAAGGCCCACGATGACAGCATAAATCATTGTACTGTTCATCAACTGCTGCAACTGAGGCAAATTCGTAATTGGTGTCATAGCTATAAATGTTTTAATATTATCTTTCAGGTGCTTTAATGTAGATGGAATAGATAGGACAAGTTGAAATCATTGTCTTGATGTCTGGGTCAGCAAGGCATTGCTTGATGCTCTCCGCAACAGAGGTGTTGGTCTGTCCTGGCATGTCTATACTGTCAAACTCAAATTGGTGGGCAAACTGTGAGAACATATCTTGTACCCCGGAAACACAGATGTCTATCTTGATAAAATTGTAAGGACTACCATTCAAGACAGGGTCTGGTGTATACATCTGACTATCAAAGTATAGGTTGATGATTCCATGCTTCTGGAATTCCTTGCCATCCAACTTGATGAAATTGTCCATAGGAGTCAAGGTAATGTCTGCTTTATATCTCGCGCCAGCCTGCTTGGCTGCACAGAATTCAGTAAATTCTTGATTGATATTATACACTTTTGCAGCAACATCAGTTATGCGATATCCGCCAAAGCTATTTCTGTCAACCTTCAAGCCTCCTGTAAACGATTCTCCATTCGGCAGAGTTTCTCCGGTTTGTGGATTAACGGCAAAGGCAATAAGTGGTTCAATGCCATCTTTCCAATCAATAGGCCATTCTTGAGCCTCAAAAGAACCGAAACCTTTCACATCTGCACTAAGATTGTCGTTTGGCTTGGTACTCGTACCTTCTGCGGCAAGGGATGGATGGTCTGCTGACAAGTGGAACATCTCAACGTCTGGGAAATTCTGAAGTTTGACAGTTTGTATGATTCTGTCATAGATGTTATCGCGCAGGCGTACATCTGTAAATATGATATAAAAGCGTTTTTTGTTGTATGATTGTCCCTTGTACGCCTCCACGTATGGCTCTGAGAACACAAAGATATCGTGGCCTTTCTGTAGCCATGTTTTTAATGCACTGGCCATATAGGGGTTGTTGATGTTTCCTTTGGCTATTGATTGCTGGTAGAATTCGCCATCCGTAAGGAGTACAGATTCTGAATTGCTATTGGCCATTTGCTCTATAGCACTTTTCAAGTCTGCATAGTTGACTTCCTGGATTGTACGCAGCAAATTAAAGGTCGGTCCTTCTTCTTTGCTAATATCGGGTCCTTTTATGGAATAATAGTTTTTTGTAGCAGCAGTCCAAGAAGGAACAAGAGCCTGATAAAAAGCAGAATTCTGCCCAAGAACATTACATGTAGAGTAATCTATATACAATGAGAGATTGCCAGACTCTATTGCATCAATGCCCTTAAAAAAGTTCGCATAGTGAAACTCCTCAATGTATGTAGAATATTTTCCACCATCATCCGTAGGGATGTGGTTGCTACATGAGGACAGTACTCCAAAACCGACAAGACATGCTGCAACGATGCCTAATGCTGTTTTCCCAATTAACGATTTCTCAGATGCCATAAAGATCTTTACGCGGGTTGCCCCCGATGTTCTTGGGATCTCCAGCAAAATTGTTTCAGATTCTGTTACTGGGACTACAATATATGAAAAAAGCGTGAGATCCGTACTCGTTACTTATCTCACGTTCTTGGCCTTCGAACTTGCCACCTTGTAAAGATAAGCAACTTCGAAGCCCACGCCGATATGAATATAGTACCCCTAACAGATTGATAGACACGACACATTACTGCATCTATTATCACGAAAGGGGATGCGTATACACACATCCCGGGTCATCTACCATTGCCACATCGACTACAAGGGTTCTAAGTGTTCGAAGTTCAGAACGCAGCGATGAAGCGTTGAGTAAACGCCTTTCCTACATAAAGTAGTGACTCTCTTTCCCACCTCATGCGGTTTTGCTTTACGGCTACCCGATGTTGCCCGCTTCAGTCAAAGAACCATTTCTGGCACATCTTCCTCAGCCCGGCGTGGACTGTCAATCACGTTGTGGGCGGTAACGGAATTCATCCGTCAGTACCGACTGCTCATGACAACGAGAATCGGGCATAAAATTACAAAATTTTTGGGAAAATCCTTATCTTTTCTTAACTTTTTTCACAAAAACGACCATATTTTCTGTTTTTCGTCCCTAAAACTTCATGAAAAAGCACTAAAAAGCAATAATAAAGCATAGTAACAGAGTCACATCTGCTACTATGCTATTTTGCTATTAGCCAGAATCCATGTTCTTCAAGTTTTCATTATGTTCCTTGATGAAAGCAAGGATGATAGCATTCACCAACTGGCGTATATTCAGTTTGGCGTTGGACTCAAACTTTACTCGTTCGACCTCACGCTTCACCTCCTTCAACAGCCAGACACATTCACCATGTTCTGACACATTCTTGAAGTCATCAAGATAGTGGATGAAACGTTGCCACTCTGTAGCATCTGCAGGTGGTTCTTGTGACAGACTGCTTAGCAAGGCCACTCATACCACCTTTAGGCAACTCGATACTGAACTTTTTCTTTTCCATAACCATATTTGCTATTAGTAACAGACTCACATTATCGCAAAATAGATTTCACGATAAATCGAAAACTCTCATAGACGGCATGTTTCAGCGGAAGTAGAACACTGTAGGTATTGACTCGCTTCATCTGTGCCCGATAGCCGACAGGTGGGGTAACGATCCCACTTTGTGCAAACTCTTCATCCGTTTGCTTCCATAGTTCCAGTTCTTCACGTGTTCCCATTCTGGCATCGACCTTGTTGGGAACGAAGAAGATTTGGGCCTTCATCTGCGGATTCAGTTGGCGAAGACGGTTGATGACTTGGATGAAAGTCCGTGTAGAGGTCAGCGACTTTGGCTCATACTCGAATGGGCAGATGATATAGTCAGCATAGATGAACATCGGGGCCAGCCCGTCATCCTTGATGGTGCCAGGTGCATCGAACAGCACGAAACCGTTCTGTGACTGCGCATTCTCCATCAGCATCTGCATCGTCTTGGGGTCGCTGACCTCAAACGACTGGATGCTGTACGGTTCTTCTTCTCCAAAGGTCTGTCTGTCTTGCTCACGTTGCAGGGTGGCAGACTGTTGGAGGTCGGTATCAATGATGCAGACATCCTTTTTCCAATACGCCAGATAGTCTGCCAGAAGAATGCAGAGTGTGGACTTGCCCACTCCACCCTTCTGATTGGCGAAAACAACGATTTTGTTCTTCTTAGATTTCATGATTCTACTATTTTACGATTACTCACAAATGTTAGTTTGCTATTCTACGAGAAGAGGAGCGGCGACTAAAACCGCTCCAACTTCTTGCGCTCGGCTCTGGCTATGCTATCTGCCTTGTGCTTCAGGGCCTTCTCATAGTTAGAAACGGTGCTCTCGACATAGTCAATCCTATCCTTTTGCCCTTCTTCATAGGCATCTTCAAGGAACTGGACGGCATTGGGGACAAACCCTGCAGCCTTGATGAATCGGTACTTCATCTTTGTATCCTGAAGGTCGGAAATCTCTGAGCATTGCGAGAGGGTGACAAAGATGAACACGGAGATTGCCACCGTGTAAAGCACATGGACTGTCAAGCCCCACCAATGTCGGCGTTGGTAGATCCATTTGAACAACTTAATGGGCCACACCTTTGTCGCCCAATACGGACGCTCCGCCAAAAGAGCATCATTCAGTTCCTTGGCATCCTTGTAGCATTTGAACCACTTTGTCTGAACTGCCACAGCCTCATTCATTTTTTCTTCATGATCCTTCAGGGTAATCATGCTTACTTGTTCACTGGTCAGAGGTTCGACCGATTCGAGACGGTTTAGCCTCTCGTCGATGCCATCCAACTTCTTCAACACCTTGCCAGACTGTTCTTTCTGGCCGTTTGCTTGCTCTACCACTTCGGCGAGCATGGCTTCAATTTTGTCAAAACTATCCATAATCTATAAAATTTGGTTGTTATTACTATCGGCGCATGCCGCGACGTTTCCTGCGGCGTACGCCATTCTCGTCAATATAATATTCGTCATCAGAATTATTGTTAGATGTACTAACTCCACCGCCACCATCATTACAAGGAGATACGGAAGGCTCACCCATAGCAGAGATGATGCCACCGACAATTCCGCCAACGACATTGGCAGTTATGTTTACCGCCGCGGAAGTAGTACCTTCTACCACATCTGCAATGATTGAGGCTGCATTGTCATGATGGCTTATACCTGCGGAATGACCATTGCTACCAGTTGGCCGAGAGTGTCTTTCCTCGTTCCCTCCAGATTGCGATTGTCTTCTGCCTGTATCGTATCGCTCATACTGATAGCCATTATTGTTCCTTCCACCAGACTGTGCCTGATGGTTGGTAATCCTTGCATTCCTGCTCAGTTCGGTACTAATTTTGGTGAAACTATACTTCCTGTCAATCTTCGAGCCGTTGAAATGCAGACCATCCTTTTCAAAGGTGACTCCCTGAATATCCGTTGTGGTGCCACGATAGGTAAAAGCCATGCCGATACCCTGTTTCTTCAGAGCCGCCTCCAACTCCTTCCAATTCTTACACCTTGGGACTACAGCCTCCAACGCACCATATATCTGGTACTTTACGGCATCTGCCCCACGAAGTCGCTCACGGTGAACATGGTCTTTGCCCTGAGCCATGTGCAGGCCGTACTTTGCGGTAAGTTCTTTGCATATCTTGGCACTCCTCACCCGATCGTTCTTGTCGGAGATAAGATGACCGTTGTTGTCAATACGGTTGAAAACAAGGTGGCAGTGGGGATGCTCACGATCGAAGTGGGATGTACTGAGTGTTCTGTATGTGCATCCTTCGCATGTAGTCATCTGCGACTTTCCTCATCAGATTGTCGTCAACCTTGTCAACATCCTCCTTGGAAAAATCAAGAGAGATATGACCTACCATCACCTTTACATCAGGGCGAAGTTGGCTCTGTAATCTGAAAGAGTCGATAATGGATTGCTTGTCAGCAGTCAGCACTCCCTTCGAATCCAGAAGTTTCGCCTCTTTCTTGTCTTGAGTGATGTAGCGGACTGCTCCGCCAAAGTCACGTCCCTTAGTTATCTTTGCCATCATGCAATATTTGTTTTATAAGGCCACTTATTCGCTCGGCATTCTCATGATAGAGTTCAGCATCCCGATAATACCCATAGGTATTTGCCTGGTGTGCCAACTGGTTCATGTTGTTACCCATGCCAGCGAGTTGACGGTAGAGTTCCATTTGTTCCGCACTGAGTCTTTCCACGACTTGCCCATTCAGCACCATCTGACGCTGATATTCTGTCAGTGTAAGACCAGCCTGTTTTGAACGCTTTTTAACCATC
Source organism: uncultured Prevotella sp. (assembly GCA_905235835.1). GTDB lineage: Bacteria > Bacteroidota > Bacteroidia > Bacteroidales > Bacteroidaceae > Prevotella. Next base: position 6,695 of record CAJONQ010000032.1, on the reverse strand, counting down.
GTGTAGTCAACTGTCCCCAAACGGACTGGTGGCAGTTTATACTTTTTCTTCTCAGTATTCAGCAGTCTTGGACGACCGCCTTTCTTTGTCGTATTGTTCATATCCGCATATACCTTATTATATATGTGAGTGAGACCAACGGGATGCTGAATGCTCGCCATCGGTGAGGAGCATGGGTTTTGAGTCACTCAAAACATAAACTTGCTCCCCACGGACACAAGACTCTCCCTGCAATATGTCGGCGATAGCCGCTATATGAGTCTTCCGCTTGTGCAGCAGGTCGTCAATTAATAAGTCGGCTATATCGATCTTAGCCTGTCGTTGCTCTGGTGTGGCTATCCGTTCAAGGTAATCCCAGACTTCGAAATTCCAGCCTTTGACATTGAGTTCCATTGCTCGATCATGCCATTGGAAGTATGTTTCTCCGTCTTTGTCTGTATCTGGAAACAGAATCGTGCCTCTATCCTTGATGGCTCTCAGCCGTCCTTCCTGAAGGTTGCATCTGGAGCCTGTTGCCATCCATAGGACATCGGGGATGCACATGGAGCAAATGACGGCAGACTTCTCGCTTTCAACTATGCAAATAGTCTTGTCAGCATTTTGAGGATAGCCAAGAAGATGTTCACCGAAGAGAGCCTGCTTGATGGAATAGTCGGCGGGTAGTTCACCACGGATTGACAAGTTCTTGGGGATGCTCAATGGCGTAAATGAGTGTTCTCGATGCCCATCAGGATTGTATGCCATCACCTTTCCCATCCGTACTACATCGTCTTTGTCAATATACCAATAGATGACGTGACCGCCTTTCGTGACTCCCAATTGGTATGCGTTGACTATGTCAACGATTCTGTCATCATCGGCAACTAGTGTCTTCAGGTAGGATACAAAATCTGATTGCAGATTTCTGTCAAGGCTCCGGGTGACATACTCTTTACGAATTGCGATAGGCATAGCCACCTGAGGGTGGAAGTTGACAACTGTTGCAATGGGTTGAGCACATTCTAGATCGTCTTTGATATAGAATCTATTAGTGTCTATACCATGTTGACGGCACATGTAGATGAAGGATGCAATGCCCACCTTGTTATTCGTATGTAGTGCATTGGTGAACTTGCGGTTGTTCTCTGCCTCGTTATATTTAGCACTGAGTTTGCTGATGCTCTTGAACATGACTCGCCCATCCTCCCCAAGATTGGAGAGGGCAAAGGCTCCCTTCGTCCAGTCATCGAAGTTTTCAAACATATTGATGCCTCGTGTAACGACTTCGTTCACCAAGGCCTGATAATCGTATCTATCCATTCTGGTTCTTCCTTTTGTTTTCGTAACTCTGAATAAGTTTGGTCACACTCGACTTGTCCTTATAGCCGAGTTTCTGGGCTATCTGCTCATAGGTCAGTCCTTCCTCCTTCATCTGAATAGCCCGCTGATATTTGGCTTCCCTGCTTGAATCTACAGGGACGAGGCTCTCAAACGGAACACGTTCACCAGTCTCTTTGAAAGTGAGGTGTTCAGAGAAATGGAGTTTTATTGACTCCGACTTGTAATCAGCAGACAGATAGTTGCCCTTTACGCAACATAGATGCTTGTAATTGACATCTGCAATGTCGCTACGAAGTTCGAGAACCAGACGCATCTTTGCCTCGAATGCCTGACTGCCTAAGAGGTTGTGCTTAGAGGGCATGAACATCTCTGTACGTTTCCCACAATGATGCAGGAAAATGACAAGACACTTGTGACGAATGGCAAGTTGGGAATACTGCATCAGGAACTGGCGCACTTGGTTTCCCTCGTTCATGCTACCTGTATAAAGGTCAGAGAAACAATCCACCACGACAAGATCCGCTGGGCGATGAGTAAGCCGTCTGTCAAGGTCAGCCACAATGTCCTCGCTGTCGAACAGGAAGCGTAAGCCCCTCAAGGCTGTTGGGCTGATTCTCAAATCCAAGTTTTGCCTTCCCATCAGATAGGCATTGGCTGTTTCATCATCTTCTGTAGATACATAGATGACACTGTGATGCTCTGCATTGAGTCTCATTCCGAGAAAAGTTTTTAATCCGGCACAGACGGACATGGCCAACTGACGAAGAAAAGCGGACTTTCCCGTATCGGAACTTCCAGCCAGGCACACAAGGCCTGACTTGGGCAAAAGAGGTTCCAGAAGCGTCGGAATCTCCTTGATGTTCTGATTCAGCAGCATTTCCCCAGTGATTTCATCAGGTAATAATACATTCTGATCCATATCATTTCCTGTTTCGGTTATACTTCGCCAGTTTACCAGACTTGATGAGCAGATTGACTTCCTGCTTAGAATAGAGGTTCTTTCGCCCGACCTTTTGGCTCTTCAAAATGCCCGACTGTTCAATGCGCCAGAGGGTAGGATACGCGATATGCAACAGGTTACATATCTCGTCACGATCATAGAAGCCTTCATCTTCAGGCTTCTCCACATGATTGCCGATATTCTTCTCATTGAGGCATCGGCTGACAGTTCTATAGATAATGTCCTCGAACTGTTCTTCGTTTAATACTACAATATTCTCCATTATTTCTATGAATTAAAATTCTGGCTGCAAAATTATCCCAATAAATTCACGGAAATAAAAAGGGAAAACGGACTGTGCCCGCAACATATTGAACAACAATATATTGCGGGCGCAGCAGGGGAAAGAGGCAGGGGAATGGGAGGGGACAGATATGGGTATTCCCCTAGCCAGTATCGGCTAATCAAGCATATAGTTGAACTCCGACTCCAAGCTTTTGGTGATGGATAACTTCGATGGTTTATATGATGGGTTGTATTCACAGCCCACTACTTTACAGAAGTATTGGTACCATTCGCTAAACGTATTTGGCTTCTTCCTTTGGAGAATCTTACTACTATTGTAGATAAGAAGTGCTATCTTGGCATATTCTATAACGCTTCTCTTTCTGGCAGTATCCGTCAAACTCGATACCAGTTTTGAATAATTGTCTATATTGCCTGGGCCTATACCCTTGAATGGGGCAGTGAAATAGTCGGCAAACTCCGACGGAATTTGTCGCTTTTCCTTGTTCTTGACTTTTGGCATAGTGGTTAGTGACGACTGTTCATCCTTTGTATCCGATGCTGCACTTTTTGTGTTTTCAGTTTGAGGTGCCACTATCTTGGGAACATCTGGACGATTTTTGTCCCAAGGTCTATCCATCTCAAACACGTCACAAACGGCATTTACAGCTTGACAATGAATCAGCCCAATGTCGCAGATAAGATCCTGATAGAGGTCACTTTCCTCATGTGTTATAATATCATGACTCCCCAAGGGCAGAAGATAATTCCCAATAACCTTGTTAATGTCCCACTTCCATTCAATGACAAAAAAGACCTCATCAAACTTCTTCCTGAAAAGTTTGACAGCCTGATCCAAATTACGAGAGTTGATAACAAGATTATCGTATTCAGACTCGATATGTGGAACTGCATCACATAAAACCTGTGCGTACTGCTTCCTGACGATGGCCAGCAATCTCAAATAATCATCGAAGTCCTCACGCATCACCCTCCTATAGCCAGGGTCTTCATAATCCTCCTCTTTCCATGTCCCGTTATTGAAATTCCCTGGGTATGCCCCTTTTTGGATTACAAAACTCTTGATGGCGCGGAACGCTGCCAAACTTGATTCTATGTACTTTGTCTTGTTACCTTCCATGTTGTTATCCTATTACAAATCTCTAATGAAGTGCAAAATTACTGTTTTTTCTTCGGATTCTGCGTCCAATGGCCCAATAAATAGGCGAATTTAACACTTCTCCAAAGCATAAAGACACCTATGATTCTTTGTGAAGTGTTTCGAGAAGGCTTGTAGCAATTTCTGGGTTCTTGAATCTGATAAGATTATCTTCGACAGAATGGAACCCGAGAATATTGACGCTGCCATACCAGATTGTACTTTTGTCAATGATAGCAGCGTGCAGGGAAAGGTGATTGATGATGACGACACTTATTCCTTGATGCTGCAAACGGATAGTATTATCGTTCTCCTCTTTGGTATAAAGTACAACCTCTATGCCATTCGCAGCCATGTCAACAAGCCGTTCTGCTATTTGCGCTTGTCTGCCAATCCCGACTTTCGGACACGAAATGACAACAGAACGCTTACATTGTGAGAGATCAGAAACGAATTGTGAAACATAGTTTAATCCATTATAGATCAAATCTGTTGTGGGGAACAAATTATCGAACATCTCGTTGTTCCGAATCCTATAGCCGATAGAGGCATAGCCCTTCAGACGTTTGCGGTACATGGACTCGCATACAGGCACTCTGATATCGATGTAATCATAGATTTGCACATCTTGCTTACCAGCAAACTCTCGATGTAATCGTCCGGCATATTGGGCCACAATACCTTTCCATGCTATAGGTGAAACAAGGAACAGCGTATCAAGGCGCGCGTAATCAAAGCCCTCACCCACATATTTGCCGGTGGCTACGATGACAAGCTTCTCTGAAGCGGGAATGGATTGTAGAAGCTCCATTTTCTGGCGTTTCTCTTTGGTGCTTTCTGAGCCAACAAGAGTGATAACGTTTGGGCAATGTGGTTTGAGAAGGTTGGCAAGAATCTCAACATGAGCTGTTCTGCTCGTTAGAATTATCGGTGAGCGCCCCTCTTTTCAATGCCTCGATGACATCTCTGACGATGAACAAGTTTCGATACTCGTCTTCTGCCAGTTGTTGAGTCACCTTCGTAAAAGAAAGGTCTTCACCGCTTACTGGTCTGAATGGCGTGAAACGAGGAACCAACAATCGTTGGAATGACTGGTCTCGCATCTGAGCCTTGGCATCGGCATTATACCTAATTGGGCCACATTGCATAAAGATGATGGGCTGATGACCGTCTTTTCGGATAGGAGTAGCTGTTAGACCGTAAACAAATCGGGCATTGACTTCTTTCAGAATCTGCTCAAAATTAACGGCAGAAACGTGGTGACACTCATCGGCTATAACCAGCCCATAGTCCTTGACGAAGGGTTTTACTTCGCCATCTGTAATACACGACTGCATGAGCACGATGTCGATGATGCCATGAAGTTTGTTACCTGTTGAGGATAATGTGCCTATAGACGAAAGGTTCTTCTTGTGTTTGCCTTTCTCAATTACAGGCACGTCGTCAATAACAAGAAATTGTTCGAGTCTCTGTACCCATTGATCAAGCAATGCTTTTGTGTGCACAAGTATCAATGTATTGACGCTATGCTCAGCTATGAGACCTATGGCAGCCACCGTCTTTCCAAAGGCAGTCGTCGCTGAGAGTACACCAGTGTTGTTCGTAGCCAAAGCATTGACGGCTTCTTGCTGATTTTCGCGTATTTCACCACTAAAATGAACTGATATAGCCCTACCTTGATTCGTTTTGTCCTCTAACCGATAGGCAACATTCTTCTCTTTTAGCAGTGTTGTGATAGCATCTTCACATCCTCGAGGAAGTGCAAGATACTCGTCAGTCAGGTCTGCACAGGAAATAATGCGTGGTGTCTGGTAGGTCGATAGTCGTAATGCCTGTTTGCTATAGAACTCAGGATTTCGGAACGATGCAATACGTCTGAGGTGATTGAGGACTTTCGATGAAAGCAGGTTCAGTGGGATATATAGCATGTTTGACCGCGTGATGACTACCTCAGAAGAGAAGTCGGACTTTTCTATCTTAGCAGTGACTGGCACTTCCCAAGGCTTGCTCTCACTGGTCTTTGACAAATCACCAAGTGGCATGATGTTGGCTGTTTGTTTCAATATTTCTTCCAAAGCAGATGCTGAGAGTTTGCTAATATTCAGCAGATATTCCCATTGGTCAGGGAAAGGCTCAAAGTATTCATTCACGAAAACGCTGTTGCCATTTTTCCGAGCAATACCCTGTAGAGGTAGCGCAACGAGATTTCCGAACCCTCCTTCTGGCAAAGTGTCTTGGTTAGGAAAGAACCTATCATATGACTTGAAAGAAATCAGTCCATCCCTATTCATCGCTTCTGTTAGGATAGCATTACCCAACCTGCGAGCTTTGACAGCCAATACCGGTGTCTCAAAGAAAATCCACACATGGGCACCATTGCCAGAGCGCGAACGTTCCATAGAGTAAGGAATACCCCAACTCTTGCAGACATCAATAAAAGCTACCACATCTTCCTGATAGCCGTGCTCACAGTTCTTATCATCAAAATCGGTACACAACAGATTACATGTGTTGCCCTCATTGAGTACATAGAGTCCAATCACATCTCTGCCATCTACGTCTTTTCCTTCTAAATGTCGGTAAACATCATTGTCCGTCAATGGAGCAAACAGACGATTCGGGCATTCTGCACACCTGAACTTTCGCTTATCACACAGTTGACGACTCCATTCATTTTGGCATACTGGCTGATAGCCACTCTTTCCGCTTGCTTTGCTATACCATCTCCTGGCAAACACATCTTCGCGTCCTTTAAACAAACTTCGAAACAAGTCAACTTTTTCTTGAAGCGAAAGAGTTTGCATAGCAGTTGGTTCCTGCGCTACAAGCGTGATATCTTCGCCAAGCCGTCTCTTTAGTTCGACATTCTCGGTTTCCAACTCCTTGATACGTTCAAGAAGCCGTTGGCGCTCTATTATCCAGTCGTGATAATTCTGCAGATCCATTCTTAGGCGATAAAAAGCCCATCCAAGATAACCTCACTGTGAACCA
>CAJONQ010000031.1 GCA_905235835.1 uncultured Prevotella sp. | reverse complement strand
AGCAGAACAAGGAGATTAGTACGGTCTCTTATCCGTAACCCTCAAAATCCTCAATCTCCCAAACTGCCTTTATACAAAGAAATCCTGCAAATTCTTCCAGAGTTACGAAAAGTTGAGAGCAAAATAAAAGAATTTATTCTTTTTTTGCCGAGACGGAGTAAGTTCGACGAAGTCAGAGCTACGAAAAAAGTCTGTAACTAATTATCTCGATTTATCCAAATAAAATGGTCTTCACAAGGCTTGTGGAAGCATCTTTTTCAGTTATTGTGAAACCGATTTTATATTCTTTTTGGGGATAAAGCGATACAAATTCCTAAAAATTTTGTATCTTTGCATCGTTTTCTGAACCGCTCCGGCTTTGCTGGCGGACGCAAGAGTGCCGAAGGTTACAGACGAACAAGACTTTGTGCCCACCAAGTTAAGTGTCGCTCCTCTGATAAGCATACCTCCTCAACCTCATACAAATATTGCTGTGCCAACTATTCCTGATAATTGCAATATGTCAGGGTACATCCTGTCTTCTATTAAAATATACATGTGATTTTTAAAATCGCGAAAAATCTTAAAAGTTGTGTTATTCGAATAAATTGCTTAACATTGCCCCCAAAAGGAAGTGATTATGACTTATGATAGCATAACTGAGGATGGTAGGCTTTGGGCAGTCAAATACGATGATTGTCCTGATAATGCGCTCTACATGCTTTTTGAGCAGTGGAACGATGTGGTATGGCTTTACCAGTTCTTTAAGGAGAATATGGCAGATTTGATGTCGTATTTCAAAATTACAGACGTTAATGAAGCCATCTACGATACCATAGAAGTATAGTGAACGACTACAATGTCTGATTATGGATATCTCGCCAGAGGCGGACTTGGACAAACTATTCAGACCTTTAGAGAATAGTCGTTTCGCAGATGTGCTGCTTGGCAAGGAAAAGGCTCGGCTAAAGGATTCCTTTGATGATTATATGAGTGAATTAATTTGATAAAGAAAAGGAGGTATATATGAAAGAAGTAATCGCACGACTGAAGGAACATCAGTCACCAACTCCTTCTAAATGGCGTAAAACAGCAATTCGTGCCACCTCACACCATATTTACGAAATAATGAGCAGAAGCGTATTAAGAAATAGTCAGATTAATAATGTGGAAATCCTGTAATATAATCCCATAGCGACTCATTACTGGATACTAATGACTACCCCGGTTCGGGATAAGAGATGTATCATCGAGACAATTAACGACATGCGAAACCTGTAGCGATGGGTTGCCAACGCATCGCTCTATATTTTATACTTTTTAATGATTTATGGCTTTATATTTGGATTATTCCATAAAAAGCCGTACCTTTGCAGCCGCTTAACGGCAGGGGTACTTGCGAAACCTGATAGTCAGGCGGACCCCCTTTAACAAAACAAGAATTATTATGGAACAAGAAAAAAGTAAGGTCAGTGTGCTTTTTATGCTATTCGGCACACTGTTCTGCGTCTGCCTGATTACGGCAAACGTGTTGGAGACAAAGCAATTATCGTTCGGACCAGTCAATCTGACTGCAGGTGTCATCGTTTTCCCAGTGAGCTACATCATCAATGATGTGGTGTGTGAGGTATGGGGCTATCAGCGTACCCGTATGCTCATTTGGATGGGTTTTGCGATGAACTTCTTCTTTGTACTGATGGGTGCTGTCGCCGACTGGATTCCCGGTGCTGACTACTGGGACGGTGACGAGGGCTTCCATGTGATTTTCGGTCTTGCACCACGTATCGCCCTTGCCTCGTTCATCGCCTTCATCTTAGGCTCGTTTACCAATGCCTATGTGATGTCCCGCATGAAACTGTCGTCACAGGGTAAGAACTTCTCGGCACGTGCTGTCCTGAGTACTATTTTCGGAGAGAGTGTGGACTCAATCATATTCTTCCCCTTGGCACTGGGTGGTGTCATCCCCTGGGAGGAGATGCCTTCCTTGATGATCTCACAGGTGACGTTGAAGACACTCTATGAGATACTGGTACTGCCTGTCACCATCCGTGTAGTGGAGTTCACCAAGAAGCACGACCATGAGGATGTCTTCGACCGTGACATCAACTATAACATCTTTAATATCCTGAAGATATGAACAGAGAGCAAGACAACCTGCAGCAACTGGGTAAAAAGACGGAGTATCGGATGGACTATGCCCCGGAGGTGTTAGAGACTTTTGAGAACAAACACCCCGATAACGACTACTGGGTACAGTTCAACTGTCCTGAGTTCACGTCCCTTTGTCCGATTACAGGACAGCCCGACTTTGCGGAGATCAAGATATTGTATATCCCTGCGAAGCGGATGGTGGAGTCAAAGAGTCTGAAACTCTATCTCTTCTCCTTCCGTAACCATGGCGATTTCCATGAGGACTGTGTGAATACCATCATGAAAGACTTGGTGAGACTGATGGAACCCAAGTATATTGAGGTCATCGGCTTGTTTACCCCTCGTGGCGGTATCAGCATCTATCCCTATGCCAACTACGGACAGCCAGGGACGAAATATGAGAAAATGGCTGAGCAACGAATGCTCAGCCATCAGATCATTTAATCCTTCGAGATCTCGGAATCTCGCGATATCGGGATTCGGGATCTCGACTTTATTTGTCAAACGTAAAGACGAAGTCCTGAAGTGTACAGAGTGACTTCTCCTTCGTGTCAGACTTAAAGACGAAGAAGAGGGCATGTTTTCCTGTAAGATATCCCGTCTTAGCCTCGTTGGAGATACCAGCAGCCATATCCCAAACCTTCTTCTCCATATCAGCTTTCAGGTCTATCTGACCGATTTTCTTACCTCCTTGTGATACCCATGGGCGGTCTAACATAATCTCTATGGTACCGTTAATCCCTTCGGGTACGAGTCGCAGGACGAGCATCAAGTTAGCGGTGTTGGCAAGACGCTCAGCATCGAAATTGAAATACTTGTAGCCTACGATAGAGCCATCAGTGTTGTTCACCACGAAGTTGGTGTTGTTACGGATGTCATAGGGTGCCTCAAACTTATCGTCAGTACCGTAACTGGCAGCCACATACGAGCCGAAGAACGTGTTGTTGGGCCACTCGTGGATAGCAACCTTCGGACCAGTGTACCAACAACAGATACCAGCGGAATGACGCTCGAAGGGGTCCAGTCCGTTCAAGGCAAAGCCCTCGGAGGTGTATTCGCCCTCACTGATCTCCACCTTGCCACCAGCACCTTCCTCGACTTTCACGGTGATAGGTGCCACCATTGCCTGACGGGCAAACTCATTGAGTCCTGACTGGCGGTGATAGAACACATACCACTGTCCGTTGATCTCACAGATACTGCCATGGGTGTTACCAGAGACATTGGCGGAGGCAATGACATTACCCTGCTCCTCCTTCTCACGGGCACGACCGTCGATGATGGTTCCGCCATAGGTCCAAGGACCTAACGGCTTGTCGCTATAGGCATAGGCGAGGGTATAGTTGGTGGAGGGCAGTCCGAACTCTCCCTCCTCCGTGAAACGACTATAGATAAACACATACTTGTCTTTGACCTTACGGATAGAGGATGCCTCGAAGAAACGGAACTTACCAGGCTCCTTGAAACCAGACACCATGCCATCCACCACCTCCGTGCCAGGCTTGACAGTAGCCATGGTGGCAGGATCAAGCTCTGCAGCCATCGAGTGTCCGAAACCCCAGTAACCATAGACCCTACCGTCATCATCCACAAGAATACCCGGGTCAAACTGCAATACACCATCGGTAGCATTGGGATTCTCCTTGCTCCAGTTGCATACCTCAAAAGGACCGTCAGGACGATCACTCTTGGCAATCAGTCCATTACGCCCTCCATGCTGGTCGTTCGGGTAGAGGTAGTAGGTTTTCTTTCCATCTTTGTCTGTCACTAAGGCGACATCAGGAGCAAAGAGCACATCGGCAAGACTGTCCTCATTGATAAACTCCCCTTTGGCATTCTTGCTGACAGCGAGGATCTCACCGTCATAACGCCAGTTGTTGAGGCTGTCGACAGAGGCAGACCATACCACTTGCTCTCGTCCGCAATAGTCAGTGATACGACTGTCGTGCGAACCATATATATATACGCGATACTTTCCGGGCTGGTCAGGATCCTCAAAGACATAAGGCTCTCCGTCAGGGATATGTTCCCACAAAGGGAGGTAAGGATTACCAACCGTGGTGAGTGCTTGTTCTTTCTCTGGTGTAGATGTACTGCTTCCACAAGCAGTCAACAGCATTCCTGCGGCGAGGGCAGCAGTAGACTGATAAATAGTTTTTAGTTTCATAAGTTGGGTTTATTGATTATTCTCTGTCTTCCGGTAATAGCCCTGCTCATGGTCACTGAATCTCAGTACGAGGGTGTCACGCCTTAGCTGGATGATATCAACGGTATCCTGTTCGGGAAGTCCCTTCTTTCCATTGGCAAGACTGACGGAGTCCGTGATAAGGAGGAGTCTGCCATTAAACAGTCGCCATTCCTTATACCTCTTGACTTTCGGATATTCCACAGGACTCATATTGTCTGTCGTTGTCTGTCTCATCCCCCCAATGCTTTGGGCAGTATATCCCCTTTTCAGTTGGAAACCATATTCACGGGGAACCATGAGATTCTGTCTCACAGAGTCAGGAATCCGTTGCAGCATCCGCTTCTGGATCCGCCCAGGCATATTGTCGATATTCCGGAAATGCGGCATCACCTGATAGCACCATTTGCCTCTCAGTCGCTCGATATTCACCACCATCACAGCCTCTTGCTTGTCTTCTGGATTGAGGATGACGGCAAGCTCATCACCGATACGAGGACGTCCATAGATATGATGCTCATGATAAGCATTGATGATGTCAAAGGTATCTGGGTCGCCCCCAGTGAAGGGCAGCAGCACCAGGATAGAGTCCGAACACCCGTCACAGGCTAATCCATACAACGTAGAGTCTCCTGGTTGGTTCTTGTAGGTGTTGATTGGTTCTACGGGTTCTTCTTTGGGTGGTTGTTTGGGTCCACAGCCAATGATGAATACTAATAATATCAAAAAGGATAGGATTTTCTTCATAACAAATCTAAATTTTCCGCAAAGTTATAAATAAATCTTCATTCTCGGTTGTTTAATCATTGTTTTTTCGTATCTTTGCAGAAACTTTAACAACAATAGATTCTATTCATCTATGAAAAAGAAAATCAAGTTTAGCCTTGTCTATCGTGACATGTGGCAGTCAAGTGGTAAGTTTCAGCCCCGCAAGGATCAGTTGGAGCGCATAGCCCCGGTAATCATTGATATGGGATGTTTTGCCCGTGTGGAGACCAACGGTGGTGCTTTTGAGCAAGTCAACCTGCTTGCCGGTGAGAATCCTAATGCGGCAGTACGTGCCTTCTGTAAGCCTTTCAACGAGGTCGGTATCCAGACCCACATGCTCGACCGTGGATTGAATGCCCTGCGTATGTATCCTGTTCCTGACGATGTCCGTCAGTTGATGTATAAGGTGAAGAAAGCACAAGGTGTGGATATCCCCCGTATCTTCTGTGGACTGAACGACACCCGTAATATCATTCCCAGTATCAAATGGGCGAAGGAGGCTGGTATGATCCCACAGGCAACGCTCTGTATCACCACCTCTCCAGTGCATACCGTCGAGTATTATTCAAAGATTGCCGATGAGGTGATAGCCGCTGGTGCGGAGGAGATCTGTCTGAAGGATATGGCAGGTATCGGACAGCCAGCCCTGTTAGGTGCCCTGACGAAGAGTATCAAGACGAAGCATCCCGACATCATCATCCAGTATCACGGACACTCTGGTCCTGGTCTGTCGATGGCTTCCATTCTGGAGGTCTGCAACAATGGTGCCGATATCATCGATACCGCTATTGAGCCATTGTCATGGGGTAAGGTACATCCAGATATCATCTCGGTACAGTCGATGTTGAAGAACGAGGGCTTCGAGGTGGAGGATATCAATATGAATGCCTATATGCAGGCCCGTACCCTGACACAGGAGTTTATTGACGACTGGCTCGGCTACTTCATCAATCCTGCCAACAAGCACATGTCCAGCCTCTTGTTAGGATGTGGACTGCCTGGTGGTATGATGGGTTCTATGATGGCAGACCTCGGTGGCATCCATAGTGTCATCAACAAGAGCCGTGCGAAGAAGGGTGAACCAGAGTTGTCTACAGACGATATGCTGGTGAAACTCTTCAACGAGGTGGAGTATGTATGGCCACGTGTGGGTTATCCCCCATTGGTAACGCCCTTCTCTCAGTATGTCAAGAACATCGCCCTCATGAACCTGCTCACCATTGAACAGGGCAAGGGACGCTTCGTGATGATGGACGACTCGATGTGGGGCATGATTCTTGGAAAGAGTGGTAAGATTCCCGGCACGATAGATCCTGAGCTGATAGAGCTTGCTAAGAAACAAGGTCGTGAGTTCACGGATGTCGATCCGCATACCTTGCTGCCTAACGCCCTCGATGATTTCCGTAAGGAGATGGACGAGAATGGATGGGAGTACGGACAGGATAACGAGGAGCTCTTCGAGCTTGCCATGCATCCAGAGCAGTATCGCAACTACAAGAGTGGTATGGCGAAGAAGAATTTCCTTGCTGACTTGCAGAAGGCAAAGGATGCCAAACTCGGCACAAAGATGTCTCCTGCGGAGATGGCTGCCTTCAAACATGCCAAGGCGGATGCCCTGACAGCACCCGTTGCCGGACAGGTTTATTATGAGTTCTCAGGGGAGGGAGCCTGTGAACCTTGTCTCGAACCGTTTATCGGACAGCAATATAAGGAGGGAGACACCTTCTGTTATATCCAGGCACCATGGGGCGAGATTGTTCCTGTCCTGGCGGCACTGGGCGGAAAACTCGTTGAGGTGAGTGCCAAACAGGGTGCGAAGGTACGTCGCGGTGACAACCTCGCATGGATTGAGCGAGCACAGTAATGGACTATCAGGCTATACTGGATAAATACTATCCGGACGACAATGCGTTGCGTCGTCTGCTCTTAAAGCACAGTCGGCAGGTCGCCGACCGTGCTTTACTCATTGTAGACAGACATCGTGAACTGCCTGTCGACCGCCAGTTTCTGGAGGAGGCGGCAATGCTTCATGATATCGGGGTGTTCCGTTGTCATGCTCCTTCTATCTATTGTAACGGCACGGAACCGTATATCAAACACGGTCCTATCGGAGGGGAGATCCTGCGTGACGAGGGATTTCCACGTCATGCCCGGGTGGCAGAGCGTCATACGGGTACAGGATTGCCTGGTTATGAGCCAGAGACCTTAGAGGAACAGATTATCTGTTATGCCGATAAGTTTTATTCCAAGTCCAGTCCTGACCATGTAAGGACAGTATTAGAGACGGCACAGTCGCTGGAGAAGTTTGGCGCTGAAGGTGTTAAAATATTCTTGCGCTGGGCTGAAATATTTGAATGACACGTTAAAAAAGTCAAGGCGACAGCAAATTCTTCACTCTTCACTCTTCACTCTTCACTTTTTTTCGTACCTTTGCAGCCGTGAGAAAAAATACGCTCATTATCGTATTGCTCTTCGTCCTCACCTTTGTGATGGCGGAGATACCTCGTTGGCACTTCCCTCAAGACGAGAAGGGCAAGGATAGTGTGCGTACAGACTCCGTCAAAGCGGACTCGCTGAAGGTGGATACCTTACACATGGACTCCTTGCAGAAAGCCATCTGGAAACATAACAAGGCGATTGATGACTCTCTGCATGCTGACAGCCTGAACAGGGAACGTAAGAATGGTATTGATGCTCCCGTGGAGTATCAGGCGGATGACTCGATGACGTATGAGGCAGGCTCTGGTATTGCCCGCCTGTTTGGTAACTCAAAGGTGAAATACCAGGATATGGACCTTGAGAGTGACCAGATATATATGCAACTGGATTCTAGTCTGGTGCATGCCACGGGTTCCCGTGATACCACCGGGCAGAAGTTCGGAACACCAATCTTTAAGATGGGGAACGATACTTACGAGAGTGATACCATGGCATTCAATTTCAAGACGAAGAAGGGTCTGATACAGAATGTGTACACCCAACAGGACGAGGGATTCATGGTGTCTGAGCTCTCCAAGCGTAACGAGAAAGGGGAGCTGTTCCTTCAGCATGGTCGTTATACCACCTGTGACGAGCCCCATCCAGATTTCTATCTCGCCCTGTCACGTGCTAAGGTGCGTCCCGGCAAGGATGTGGTATTTGGTCCTGCCTATCTGGTAGTGGCTGACGTACCCCTTCCTTTTGCTATCCCTTACGGTTTCTTCCCCTTTACGAAGAGCTACTCTTCCGGTTTTATCATGCCCACGTATGGTGACGAGACTTCCCGTGGTTTCTATCTGCGTGATGGTGGCTATTACTTTGCGATGAGTGACAAGTGGGACCTAAAGCTATTGGGTGAGATATACACCAAGGGCTCTTGGGGTCTCTCTGCGGCAACGAACTACCGTAAGCGTTATAGGTATAGCGGTTCTTTCTACTTCAGTTACCAGAACTCGGTGACGGGTGAGAAGAACATGCCTGACTATGTGAAGTCGACGAGTTTCAAGATACAGTGGAGCCATCGCCAGGACTCTAAGGCGAATCCTTACTCCTCCCTGTCGGCAAGTGTCAATTTCGCGACGACGAGTTATGAGCCTAACAACCTCAACTCGATGTATAACCCACAGGCAAGGACCCAGTCAACACGTACCAGTTCTGTCAACTGGAGCACGACTTTCAGCAGTATCGGTATGTCACTGAGCTCCACCTTCAACCTCAACCAGAACATGCGTGACTCAACCATCGGGTTGACATTACCCGACCTGAATATCTCTATCGCCCGTTTCTACCCCTTTAAGCGGAAACATGCGGCAGGGAAGGAACGCTGGTATGAGAAGATCTCCGTGAGTTATACCGGACAACTGAGCAACTCTATCAGTACGAAGGAGGATAAGTTGTTACACTCCAGTCTGACAAAAGACTGGCGTAACGGTATGAAGCACAATATTCCTATCAGTGGTAATTTCACGTTGTTCGACTACCTGAACCTTACGGCTTCCTTCAACTTCACTGACCGTATGTATACGCAGAAATATAATAGGTCGTGGGATGAGGACAACCAGAAGGAGAAGATAGATACGGTGACGGGATTCCATAACGTCTATGACTGGTCCTTATCGCTGTCGGCATCTACCACGCTTTATGGCTTCTATGTTCCCAGCCGTAAGATTTTCGGTGATAAGATTCAAGCGATACGTCACGTGTTTACTCCTTCCGTCAGCTTCAGCTATGCCCCGGACTTCAGCACCTCGCACTATGGCTATTACGACACTTATCAGAAGACGGATGCCAATGGTAATGTGTCACTGGTGACCTATTCTCCTTATACGGGCACTCTCTATGGTGTTCCAGGAAAGGGAAAGACGGGAAGTCTCTCGTGGGATATCAAGAACAATATCGAGATGAAGGTGCGCAGCGATGATGACTCTACGGGTTTTAAGAAGATCAGTATCATCGATGAGCTGGGTGCCTCCATGTCCTATAACTTTGCGGCAAAGGAGCGTCCTTGGAGCGACCTCTCTACCCGCTTACGACTGAAACTCTCGAAGAGTTATACCCTCAATCTGAGTGCGGTATTCGCTACGTATGCCTATGAGGCGGACTCCGTGGGTGCTCGTCCATATATCGGTAACCGCACGGAGTATAGTAAGGGACGCTTCGGACGATTCCAAGGTATGTCCCAGAACCTGTCATACACCCTCGATAATAAGAAGGTGGCTAATTTCTTCAAATGGCTACGGGGTGAGAAGGTGAAGAAAGACAAAGACTCGGATAAGGACAAGGAGGAGTATGACACTGGTGCAGAGACGAATGTCGATGATAAGATGGAGGCAGGAAAACATGGTGCCAGAAAGGAGAATGCGGGTAAGGCTGAGACGGATGAGGATGGCTATATGTTATTTAACGTGCCCTGGTCTCTGAGTATCGGCTATGGTATCACCATGCGTGAGAATACAGCCGGACGATTCAACTACGATACCATGCGTTATCCGTATAAGTTTACGCAGAACCTGAATGTCAGTGGTAATGTCAGGATATCGGACGGTTGGAATATCTCGTTCTCCTCGGGTTATGACTTCGAGAACCATAAGATATCTATGACGACGGCATCACTCTCCCGTGACCTCCACTGTTTCAATATGTCATGCTCGGTGGTATTGGCACCTTATACCAGTTATAACTTCTCTTTCCGATGCAATGCCGCTACACTTACCGATGCGCTGAAATATGATAAGCGTAGCAGTTATTCCAATGCGGTACAGTGGTATTAACCGCTAACCGTTAACCGCTAACCCTTCAACAACGCCTGTAACGCTTCCTCTTCACCTACCATCCAGATGATGTCTCCTTCCTGGAATCTCCTGTTAGGACTGACGGGCGAGAGGTTTTCTTTTCCTTCTTCCAGTCCTACAACCATACAACTGTAGATGTCACGGATGCCGCTCTCTTTCAAAGTCTTACCGACAAACTGACTACCCCCACCGATAATCATCTGACGTAGCTTCATCTCACGATTTTCTAAGTGAAGGTCTTCTCCAAATACCTCACTCTCTATCGCCTGCTTGAACTTGTTCAACTGGTCGTCACTACCGATAATCTCTAACTTGTCACCAGGGTAGATGATATATTCCCCGTCGGGGATATTTAAACGGTGATTGGCACGGAGAATACTCGTGATATGCACTCCGTATTTCTGTCCGAGTCGCAACTGTTTCAGTGAACTACCCATCCATAGCGAGTCCATGGGGACATCAAAGACGGCGATATGCACGTCACGGTCCAGCAACCTGCCCTCATAAAGGGGACGTTTCTTACCATGTACCTGGGCAGCGATATCACGGGAACGGAGGTTCAGGATGAACAATCGCTCCAGCCTGATACTCCTTTGCTTGATAGAACGGGAGATGATAATCAGGGCAACGACAAGTACACCAATGGTAATCATGATCGCACTGGAGAAACGACTCAGGTAGTTGCAGATATAGAATATGAAACTTACGGAAATGAAGGCTCGCACCAATATGGTAAACAACAACGGGGGGCGGTTGATATTACTCTCTGCCCATAACGCTTTCCACTCCTCACTATGGTTCTTCTTCATCACGATGGCACGAAGGAAGGGGGCGATGATCAGGATGGTCAGTATTCCCGTGATGGCATTGGCATACCAGTGGAGCTCCCATCCTGGCAGCATCTTACGGGTGATGGGTAACACGAAGGTGAACATCATGGTAATGACGGCTGTGGTAAGGATGGAGTAGATGAGGGTGTTGATGGTCATCTGTGTCAACAGCTTCTTCCATTTGCTATGCTCCTTGGAGGAGGGATGACTCATCGACAGGTGGTTTAACAACTGGATGAGACGGGAGGGGAGTCTCCGCTCCAGACTGTTATAGACGGGAGTGGCAAGACGAATCATATACGGGGTGAGGAAGGTGGTGATGACAGAGACGGCAACAACGACAGGGTAGAGGAAGTCACTGATCACCCCTAACGATAGTCCTAACGAGGCGATGATGAAAGAGAACTCACCAATCTGTGCCATAGAGAATCCACAGCGCATCGCTGACTTCAGACTCTCACCACCTAACATAAAGGCGATAGATCCGAAAATGCTCTGTCCTAACAGGATGGCAAAGACCAACGTGACGATAGGGATGGCATATTCCACCAGGATAACAGGGTCTACCAACATACCTACGGACACGAAGAAGATAGCTCCAAACAGGTTTTTCACAGGCTCTACTAACTTCTCAATGCGCTCTGCCTCTATGGTCTCGGCAAGGATACTGCCCATGATGAAGGCTCCGAAAGCGGAGGAGAAACCCACCTTCGTCGAGAAGACTGCCATCGCACAGCATAATCCTAAGGATACGACCAGTAAAACCTCAGCATTCACAAGACTTCTTACCTTACGCAGGAATGCGGGAATGGCGAAGATACCTACTACCAACCACAGGACGAGGAAGAAACCGATCTTCGCAATAGACCCTAACATCTGACCACTATCTGGGTTGTTACCACTGGCAATGGCACTCAGCATCACCATCATCACAATGGCGAGGATGTCCTCCAAAATCAGGACACTCATTACCAGTCCGGCAAACTGCTGCTGGCGCAACCCTAAGTCATCGAAAGCCTTATAGATAATCGTGGTGGAGCTCATGGCAAGCATACCGCCCAGGAAGATACAGTCCATCTTACTCCATTCGAAGAGATGACCTACCAGAACACCTATCACGGACATGAAGAAGATAATGGTGATGGTGGAGATAATCGGGGAGGCTCCCATCTTCAGGATCTTCTTAAATGAGAAGTCGAGTCCTAATGAGAACAAAAGGAACATCACACCGATGTCTGCCCATAGGTGGATGCTCTCTCCGTCAACAACGGAGGCTGTATAGGGCATATGGGGACTCACTAGGAAACCAGCCACGATATATCCTAATACCAACGGCTGTTTCAACTTCTTGAAAATCAGTGTGACAATACCTGCTGATATCAATATCAACGCCAGGTCATTAATCAAATCAGGTAACTCCGCCATATCGCTTATTTCTTACCTCTTACCTCTCACTTCTCACTTCTCACCTCTCACCTCAATCATTATACCCTGCTGTCAACTCGCAGATCTTCACGATGACCTCCATGGCTTTCTCCATCGACTGGATGGATACAAACTCATAGGGTCCGTGGAAATTGACACCACCAGCGAAGATGTTAGGGCAGGGGAGTCCTTTGAAAGAGAGTTGGGCACCGTCTGTACCGCCACGGATGGGCTTGACCTTCGGAGCGACACCTGTCTCCTGCATGGCTTTCAACACGAGGTCGATGACATGCATCTGAGGGTCGATCTTCTCTTTCATATTATAATATTGGTCTTTCACCTCAGCGACAACGGTTCCTTCTCCGTATTTCTCGTTCATCTTCTCGGCACAGAGCAGAACGAATCGCTTACGGTCCTCAAACTTGTCTCTGTCGTGGTCACGGATGATATAACTGAGTTTCGCCTGCTCGATATTCGACTGGATACCTAACAGGTGATAGAATCCTTGATAGCCCTCAGTGGTCTCTGGGGTCTCATCCTCAGGCAACATCTTGGCAAACTCTGCGGCAAGGGCATTGGCATTCACCATCTTACCTTTCGCATAACCGGGATGCACACTGACTCCCTTGATGGTAATCTTGGCGGAGGCGGCGTTGAAATTCTCAAACTCCAACTCTCCCACATCACCGCCATCCATGGTATAAGCCCACTCACAACCGAATTTCTCTACATTGAAATGATGGGCGCCCATACCAATCTCCTCGTCGGGATTGAAGGCGACACGGATATTTCCGTGCTTGATCTCCTGGTGTTCCTGCAGATACACCATTGCCTGCACAATCTCTGCGATGCCTGCCTTGTCGTCAGCGCCTAACAGGGTATGCCCGTCGGTCACGATCAGGTCTTCCCCTATGTGCTGTAATAACTCTGGGAATTTCTTCGGACTGCTGACAATACCCTCGCTGAGCAGGATGTCAGAACCATCATATTTACGGACAATCTGTGGCTTGATATCCGCACTGTTGCAGTCGGGTGACGTATCATAATGGGAGATAAACCCGATGGTCGGAATCTCGCCCTTGGTATTGGCTTTCAGCGTAGCGTAGAGATAACCCTTCTCGTCCAGCTCCACATCGTCAAAACCCTCACGTTCGAGTTCTTTTTTCAGGTATCAGTTGTTTACTGGTACTCGGTACACTGTCGCTCTCCTCTGCCGACTGTGTATCAAACTTGGTGTAGTTTAGGAATCGTTCAGTAATATCCATTTGTTATTATATAAAAAAGTGATCCCGTTGGGATTCAAACCCAAGACCTTCAGAACCGGAATCTGACGCTCTATTCAGCTAAGCTACGGGACCAAAACGGGTGCAAAGTTAATAAAAAGTTTAGAGATTAGAGTGTAGAGTGTAGAGTTTTAAACTCTTTTAATAATATTAAGGTATATGCAAAATGAAAGGAAATGATAAATTTTAGTGTCATTTTGCAAAATAATTTGGAATTTTCCTTGCAAATTACTTTAAAAGTAGTACCTTTGCACTCGCAAAATAACACATATACAAAAATGAGTCAATTGATAACCCCCATCAACTACCAATCCCTGCTGGACACCAAACAAACCGAGCAGGGTATTAAATTGATTAAGGAATTCTTCCAACAGAATATATCGACGGAACTGCGTTTACGCCGTGTCACTGCTCCTTTGTTCGTACTCAAAGGCTTGGGTATTAATGATGATTTGAACGGTGTGGAGCGTGCTGTGTCTTTCCCTATTAAGGACTTGGGAGATGCACAGGCAGAGGTCGTTCACTCACTGGCGAAATGGAAGCGCCTTTCGCTTGCTGAGTACAAGATAGAGCCAGGCTACGGTATCTATACCGATATGAATGCCATTCGTGCGGACGAGGAACTGGATAACCTCCACTCCCTGTATGTCGACCAGTGGGACTGGGAGGCTGTCATCACCAAAGAGCAGCGTACGGTCGCTTACCTGAAGAATGTGGTAGAACGTATCTATGCGGCGATCCGTCGCACGGAATATCTCACCTGTGAGACCTATCCGCAGATCAAACCTTTCCTGCCGGAGAAGATTACTTTCATCCATGCCGAGGAACTCTTGAAGATGTATCCCGACAAGACACCCAAAGAGCGCGAGGATGCTATCTGTGAGGCTTACGGTGCTGTGTTTGTCATCGGTATTGGTGGTAAGTTGTCGAATGGTGAGAAGCACGATGGTCGTGCTCCTGACTATGACGACTGGTCTACTGTTGGTGAGAATGGACTGGCAGGCTTGAATGGTGATATCCTCATCTGGTATCCCGTCTTAGGACGTTCCTTCGAGCTCTCCTCGATGGGTATTCGTGTGGATAAGGACTCCTTGTTGCGTCAGTTGAAACTGGAGGGCAAAGAGGAGCGTGAGAGCTTGTATTTCCACCAGAAACTGCTCCACGACGAGTTGCCATTGAGTATTGGTGGTGGTATCGGTCAGAGCCGTCTTTGTATGGTACTCCTTCACAAAGGACATATCGGTGAGATACAGGCTTCTATCTGGCCTGATGACATGCGACAAGCATGTAAGAAATTAGGAATGACGCTGATATAATAATTGGTGGTTACGCCAATTCTAAGTCAAGGATATCCCGTAGTTTGGCGACTGCGGGATATTTTTCCTCCATCATCTTAAACTGTTCACTACGAGTGAGGATACGCACTTTCTCTTTCTGTTCCGTAACCCGCACATCCATCGTGATCTTCGTGTTATGCAGATAGATTCTCAAAGTGCTGAGGATGCTTCCTTTAATCTCCATTATCTGGTCATAGGCGAGTTGGTTGTCCACCGCCACCTCCACCTGTGGGAAGTCCTTGATGACGGGGTTCATATTCTTCATACGGGTAGCGATACCACTCAGTCTCTGGGGCATACGGTTACACATCATCATCCATTGGAACTCCAAGTCTTGCTGTGAGAAGTCCAACTCCTCGTCTTTGATAATGGAATTAGGGTCGTTAGGTGACAGGGAGCCAGGGATAATCTGCATCTTGCTCTTTACCTGATTCTTCTCTCGCAGTTTATTCCAAGAGAAGCCAACAGCCTTCTTCGGGGCAATCCCCCTCCTAACACTACTAGAATCACTAGAACTACTAGATCCCCTAGTTCCCCTAGATTCACTAGTTCCACTACTTTCACCACCCTCAGCCGCAGCTACCTGTGGGGCTGCTTTCTTTGGCTGAGACTGTTGAATCAATTGCTTAAACAGGGATTTTAATCTTCTGGGCTTACGCCCATTGCCAGCCCCCTCGTCGGGCTGAGTCAACTGGGCTACCTCTATCAGGGTGAGCTCCACCAATAGCCGTTTGTTAGATGACTGGCGGTAGTTGATGTCACACTGGTTCATCAGTCGCAGGGCATCATACAGGAAGCGGGTCTCACATTTCTGTGCCTGTTGCTGATAACGCTCCCGCTGTTGGTCACTGACCTCCAGCAACGGCAGGGTCTGTGGGTCTTTCGCCATCAGCACGTTTCGTACATGTTTCGCAAGACCGCCAATCAACAGACCTCCGTCAAATCCTTTCTTGATAATCTGGTTGAGCAATACCATGATCTCACTCACCTTGTTCTCCACGGCAAGGTCGATTATCTTGAAATAATACTCACTATCCAGCACGTTCAGATCCTCTATCACTTTCTGATAAGTGATGTTCCCCTGACAGAACGATACTGCCTGGTCAAAGATGCTCAGGGCGTCACGCATACCGCCATCAGCCTTCTCTGCAATCACGGCAAGGGCTTCTTCCTCGTATTGGATGCCCTCTTTCGCTGCCACTGATTTCAGATGGTCGATGGTGTCCCTTACCGTCATCCGCTCGAAATCATAGATTTGGCAACGACTCAGGATGGTGGGCAGTATCTTATGCTTCTCCGTCGTGGCGAGGATGAAGATGACATGGGCAGGGGGCTCCTCTAACGTTTTCAGGAAAGCGTTAAAGGCAGCGGTAGACAACATGTGAACCTCGTCAATGATAAACACCTTGTATTTTCCTACCTGCGGTGGGATACGGGTCTGCTCCATCAGGGTCTTGATATGCTCCACAGAGTTGTTGGAGGCAGCATCCAACTCAAAGATGTTGAACGAGCGTTGCTCGTTGAATGCCTGACAACTCTCACAGTGTCCGCAAGCCTCTCCCTCTTCGGTAGGTGTCAGACAGTTGATGGCTTTGGCGAAAATACGGGCACAGGTGGTCTTGCCCACACCGCGAGGACCGCAGAACAGGTAGGCGTGTGCCAGTTTCCCGCTCTTCACGGCATTCTTCAGGGTAGTGGTCAGTGCTTGCTGTCCTACGACCGTGTCAAAGGTCGTAGGGCGGTATTTTCGCGCCGATACGATATATTCTTCCATAAGATCAGATTAATTTGCTACAAAATTACGAAATATTTTTCAATTTTCAATGGTCATATCTCCATTTTTTTGTATCTTTGTGGCAAATTATGAAGCGACTGAAGAAATTATTAGAAAAACTATATCGGGTGCCATGGCTGAAATATGCCATGGTAACGCTATTGGCTGTGGTGCTCATCGGTTTTGTCGATGAGAACAGTGTATGGCATCATTTCAAGAACCAGCAGCAGATTAGTGAGCTGCAGGAGGAGATACAGCGGCACACCAACCAGTATAACAGGGACCGCAAGAAGATCAAGATGCTTGACAGTAATCCCAAGGAGATAGAGAAGATTGCCCGAGAGCGTTATTTTATGAAGGAGGACAACGAGGATATCTTTGTCTTCGAAGAGGATCAAAACGAACCAGCGATAACCCATGAGACAGCTGAGTAAGGTAGAGACCCTCCTATTGTTGTTAGGAGGCTTACTGATGGTCATCGGTTCTGGAGCCAGTATCTTCCTCCAGGCATGGGCTCCTTATGTCTTCGCCCCTGGTGCTCTGCTCTTTGCCGCCATGCAGATGCGTCAGTGTTATGAGGGTACGAATTTCACCATCCGTCGTCTTCGTCGCATCATGCTCATCAGTGATGTGCTGTTTCTGATTGCCGCCCTGATGATGTTTGCCAATCAGGCGAACTTCTTCGGGATGGATTTTCTTATATATATTAAATATGTACACAACAACTGGATTGTCATCTTGTTGGTAGCGGCAATCCTTCAGCTTTATACCAGTCATCGAATCGCTAATGAATTGGAAAAAGAGGCTCAGTAGGCAAAAAATTCTAAATATGTGCACAAAAGTATTAAATTGCGCAAATATTTTTCTTCTTTTCAATCCATCGTTGTACATTTGCAGCACAAATGAATAAGATACCTATGAAGAAAGTACTCTTTTTGTCTGCCGTCGTCGCACTTTTTGCTTCGTGCGCCAGCTCTTACAGCGTGGAGGGATCCTCGTCTGTATCGGCATTGGATGGCAGCAAACTCTATCTCAAGGCACTGAAAGATAATGAATTCAAGAATATAGACTCCTGTGATGTCGTGCATGGTGAGTTCCATTTCACGGGGCTGTTGGATACCGTTCGCATGGCAAGCCTATATATGGACGACGAGAGCATCATGCCTGTCGTCTTGGAGAAAGGTGAGATAGTAGTGAAGATCGACCCGGCAAGACAGTTGGTGGGTGGAACACCGTTGAACGACTCTCTTTATAAGTTCATTGATAAGCATAACCAGTTGACCAGTCGCATGAATGAGCTCTCCCACAAACAGAGCCAGATGCTGCTGGAAGGCTTGGACGAAGAGACCATTGATAGCCAGTTGGCTAATGAGGCAGCGAGAATCGCCAAGGAAGAGGACGACCTGGTGATGAGGTTCATCGAGGCGAATTTCGACAATGTCCTCGGTCCCGGTGTCTTTATGATGATTACCAGTCAGTATCGCTATCCGATTCTTACTCCGCAGATAGAGGATATCATGTCGAAAGCAACACCTAAGTTCAAGAATGACCCTTATGTCAGGGACTATTACTCGACAGCGCAGGAGAATGAGAAACGGATGACTGGACTGGAGAAAACGGAATAGCTTATGCGGACAATCATCGAAGGTGGAACGATTGTGAATGAGGGTCGTACCTTCGAGGGTACCATCCTCATCGAGGATGGCACTATCACTACTATAGCCCCTATAGGCACTATAGCCCCTATCCCCCCTTCCTCTCCTATCACCACCATCAACGCTTCCGGCTGTTTCATCCTCCCTGGAGTAATCGACGACCACGTGCATTTCCGGGAGCCAGGACTTACCGAGAAAGCGGATATCGACAGTGAGAGTAGGGCAGCAGCGGCAGGGGGTGTCACCACCTTCTTCGAGATGCCTAACACACAACCGCAGACCACGACCATAGAGGCTTTGGAGGAGAAATTCAAGTTGGCACGACAGAAGAGTCATGTCAACTATAGTTTTTTCTATGGGGCGACGAATGATAATGTGGATAGCTTTGCCCAACTGGACATCCACCGTATTCCGGGCATCAAACTCTTCATGGGTTCTTCTACCGGGAATATGCTGGTAGACCGCAGGGAGGCACTGGAACGGATATTCCGCTCCACACCACTGCCTTTAATGGCACATTGTGAGGATACGGACATCATCAATCGTAATATGACTGCCGCAAAGGCAAAATATGGGGACGACCCGAAAGTCATCCACCATCCGGAGATTCGTAGCGTAGAAGCTTGCTATGAGAGTACGAAACTTGCCGTGGAACTCGCCCGCAAGTATCACACTCGCTTCCATCTCGCCCATGTCTCCACCGCCCAGGAACTGGAACTATTACCCCCCAGTCCCCCTAGATATACTAGTTCCCCTAGCACCCCAACCATCACCGCCGAAGCCACCGTCTCCCACCTTTATTTCTCTGACCGTGACTACGATCGCTTGGGTACTCGCATCAAATGTAACCCGGCTATCAAGTCGGAAAGCGACAGGGAGGCACTGCAACAGGCTCTCAGCAACGGACGTATCACGGTGATAGGTACCGACCATGCCCCGCATCTCCTTTCACAAAAAGAGGGTGGATGTGTCAAGGCAGCGAGTGGTATGCCGATGATCCAGTTCTCACTGGTCACTATGCTTGAGCTGGTGGATCAGGGAGTACTCACCATAGAACGACTTGTAGAACTGATGTGCCATAACCCGGCACGCCTCTTTGAGGTACGCCAACGGGGCTTTATCCGTCCTGGTTATCGGGCGGACATAGTGATCGTTCGTCCTCATACGGGCTGGACGGTCACCCCTTCTGTCATCCAGAGCAAATGTGGATGGAGTCCGATGGAGGGACATACCTACCTGTGGAGGGTGGAACGCACCCTCTGTAATGGTCATACGGTCTATGCAGACGGCAAGGTGGATACGGATTATATCGGAGAGGAGGTCGCCTTCCGATGAGAAAGACCTACGAGATTCACGAGCTACAACCCTATATCAACTGGGCGTATTACTATCATGCGTGGCAGTTGAGAACCACGGAACAACAGCGACAGAGTAGGGAAGAGGCGGAGCATATGCTCCTCCAGCTCAACAGTACCTACCATGTCCATGCCCTCTTCCAACTCTTCGACGCTCATAGCGCTGGTGATGATATCATCCTCTCATCGTCTGGTATGCAGCAACCCTGTCGCTGCTCCTTCTTACGTCAGCAAGAAGCCTCCTCCCAGCATCTCTGTCTTGCCGACTTCATCCATCCCGACCACGACCATATCGGTGTCTTTGCGACAACGGTGGATATCGGCATGGAGACGGACTTCGACCACGACCCGTATCAGAAGATGCAGGTACAACTGCTTGCCGACAGACTGGCTGAGGCAGCAGCGGAGAAACTCCATGAGGAGGTGCGACAGACTATCTGGGGTTATGCGCCTGGGGAACACCTCACGATGGAGGAACTCCATGCGGAGAAGTTTCAGGGCATCCGCCCTGCTGTGGGCTATCCCTCCATGCCCGACACCAGTATAAATTTCGTACTCGACAAATTGTTACAGTTCAAACAGATAGGCATCCGACTCACAGAGAGCGGTGCCATGAAGCCACATGCCAGTGTCAGTGGTTTGATGATAGCGCTTCCCGAAGCGCATTACTTCTCGATTGGTAAAATCGGTGAGGACCAGCTCCAGGACTATGCCCATCGCCGTGGACTCCCCCTTGAGACCATGCGTAAGTTCCTCTCCCCCCTAATGCGCTAACCGCTAAACTCTGAACTCTAAACTAAAAACTAAAAAATGATCGCTCGTTACGCAGTACCTTTTTTCGTGATAATCGCCTTTGTCGTAGCACCATTGGTGATTTTCTTCTTGTGTCGTTATCTCATGCCTCGTCGCTGGGGTAAGAAAATCGGCATCAGTATCTCCTTGATCGTCATTCTCTTTGCTCTCTACGGCATGTTCGTAGGTTATGAGCAACTGGAAGTCTGTCATATCGAGTTTCGCAGTAAAGACCTGCCGGCAGCCTTCGATGGCTACCGCATCGTTCAGTTCTCTGATGCGCATATCGGAACGATGACCAGCAACCGTAAATGGCTCCTTGAAAGGGCTATTGACAGTATCTTGGCGCAGCATCCTGATATGATTGTGTTTACGGGTGACCTGCAGAATGTGCATCCCGAGGAACTGGAGAAACACCTGCCCCAGCTGCAGCGCTTGAAGGCTCCCGACGGTATGTATTCCGTCCTGGGCAACCACGACTATCCCATCTACGTGGCAGACGACTCACTGACGAAGGAGGCGAATGGAAAGAAGACACAGGAGTGGGAGCGGAAAGCTGGATGGACGCTCCTGATGAATGAGCACCGCATTATCCGTCGCGATAGTGACTCTATCGTCATTGCGGGAATGGAAAACTGGGGAACAGTCAAGCGGATGCCCCGTAAAGGCGATGTCAGGAAAACGCTCGCTGGCATCCCTAACCGCTCAACGTTAACCGCTAACCAACAACCGCCTTTCATCCTCATGCTCCAGCACGACCCCACCGCATGGCGTGAACTCATCCTACCGCAGTGTCATGCTCAGCTCACGCTGAGTGGTCATACGCATGGTGGTCAGGCGAATGTCTTCGGTTTCTCTCCTGCCGTCTTCGGTTATGACGAGTATGAGGGCTGGGTACGTGAAGGCGACCGTGCTATGTTCATCTCCACGGGTTTAGGTGCCCTTATCCCCTTCCGTTTGGGTCTTCCTGGTGAAATCGTCGTGATTACTTTGCGGAAACAAAAATAATTTTGTACCTTTGCGGCAAATATCGAAAAAGATGAATGCAAGTGACAGTATAGTAATTATTCCAACCTATAACGAGAAAGAGAATATCGAGAAGATTATTCGGGCGATATTCGCTTTGGAGAAATGCTTCCATATCCTCGTGATTGACGATGGCTCTCCTGACGGGACGACAGCCATTGTCAAGGGACTGATGGCAGAGGAGTTTGCTGACCGCCTGTTTATCATTGAGCGAACAGGAAAGCTGGGACTCGGCACCGCCTATATCACAGGCTTTAAATGGGCGTTGGAACATACTTACGACTATATTTTCGAGATGGATGCTGACTTCAGTCACGACCCCAACGACCTGCCACGCCTCTATGGGGCATGTGCTGACGAGGGCTATGATCTCGCCATCGGCAGTCGTTATGTCAGTGGCGTGAATGTCGTCAACTGGCCCATGGGAAGGGTACTGATGAGTTATTTCGCCTCGAAATACGTACGGTTTGTCACGGGCTTTACGGTACACGATACCACTGCAGGCTTCAAATGTTATAAGCGCAAGGTGCTGGAGACCATCGAGCTCGATAAGATTCGCTTCAAGGGCTATGCCTTCCAGATAGAGATGAAATTCACTGCCTATAAGATTGGTTTTAAAATCAAGGAGGTTCCTGTCATCTTTGTCAATCGCAGGGAGGGTTCCTCTAAGATGTCGGGTGGTATTTTCGGTGAGGCGTTTTTCGGTGTGATGCGTCTCCGTTGGGACGGTTGGACCCGTAAATATCCATCGATAACCTCTAATCGCTAACCCCTAACCAATGAGATACGTATATAGACTCTATCAGTTGTTCATCGCAGTCCCTGTCACCATCCTCATGACGATATGGACAGCCCTCGTGGTAGCCGTTGGATGTACCATCGGAGACGGGCATTACTGGGGGTATTACCCGGGACGTTGGTGGGCAAGGGTCATTACCCGTGTATTCCTCCTTCCTGTGAAGGTAGAGGGTGGGGAGGACATCCCCCAAGACCAGTCGTTTGTGTTTGTCGCCAACCATCAGGGTGCTTTTGATATTTTCTTGATATACGGCTTTCTGGGAAGGAATTTCAAGTGGATGATGAAACACCAGCTCAAGAAGATTCCTTTCGTCGGCTATGCCTGTGAGAAGTCGCATCAGATATTTGTTGACCGACGGGGTACGGCTAAAGTCAGGGCGATGTACAAGACGGTACGCCATACGTTGGAGACGGGTAACTGTAGTGTGGTGGTGTTTCCAGAGGGCTCCCGTAGTTTTACAGGGCACATGGGGGTGTTCCGCAAGGGTGCTTTCACTTTGGCGGATGAGTTACAACTCCCGGTGGTTCCTATGACGATTAATGGCTCGTTTGACGTGATGCCTCGTTTCCGTGACTGGCATTTCGTCAACTGGCACCCCTTGACACTCACCATCCATGCACCAATCTATCCGCAGTCGCAAGGACCTGAGAATGTCCAATCCACCCTCCAACAGTCGTACGACACCATCATGAACTCCCTGACCCCAGAATACCAAGGGTTTGTAGAGAACCCCGATCAATGACAATACAGGATTTAGCACAGTTATATGGGCAGGGACCACAGGTGGAGGCACTGCGCAAGGCAATCGGGGAAAAGTCAGTGAAAACGATTTTCCTCGACGGACTTGTAGCCTCCTCCGCACCCTTGCTCTTCGCCTCGCTCCCCGTTAACCGCTCCCTCACCCCTCAACAGGGGGGACAGAGGGGGGTATTCATTCTCAACGACGAAGAGGAGGCAGGTTATTTCTACCAAGACCTCAAACAGATATTGGGAGACGAACAGGTCCTGTTCTTCCCCTCTTCCTTCCGTCGTGCCATCAAATACGCACAACGGGATGCCGCCAATGAGATCCTCCGTACCGAGGTCCTCACCCGCCTCACCGCGCTAACCGCAGAAGATGCGCTCACCGCTAACCGCTCCCCGCTCCCCGTTCTCCTCATCACTTACCCCGAAGCGCTTGCCGAACAGGTCATGTCAGCAGAGCAGTTACAGGAACAGACCCTGGTGCTCCGACAGGGACAGACCGTCGAGGTTGATGAGTTGGTGAAGAACCTCCGTGACTTAGGTTTCCACGAGGTGGATTATGTCTACGAGCCTGGGCAATTTGCCCTGCGTGGCTCCATCCTCGATGTCTATAGCTTCAGCAGCGAGTTCCCCTTCCGTATCGACTTCTTCGGGGATGATATCGACTCCATCCGCACCTTTGAGGTCGACGACCAGCTCTCCCGTGACAAGCGTAGCGAAGTCACCCTCGTCTCCTCTGCTGCGACCGAGTCTCAGCAACCCTTAGCCGCTCCCCGCTCACCGCTCACCTCCTTCCTCTCCCTCCTCCCGAAGGAGACGCTCCTTATCGCCAAGGACTTCTCTTATGTCCGTGACGCCATAGACCGTACTTGTCAGGAGGCGAACCCGGAGGAGGTACAGGTCATCAGCGGGACACAATGGCAAGACGAGGCAGCTTCGTTCCGGAAAATCTGTTTCGGACATCGTATGGACACCCGCCCAGACGTGACTCTGTCGTTCCATACCACCCCGCAACCCTTGCTCCATAAGAATTTCGACCTCCTCCGTGACACCTTTGCAGACTACCAGTCGAAAGGCTACCACCTCTATGTCCTGGCGGATAGTCAGAAACAGCTGGAGCGTTTGAAAGCAATATTGGGGGAAGACCCCTCTAAATCTCCCCTGCTTAGGGGAGACTTTAAGAACACTCCCCCTGTAGAGGGGGTCTTACATACCATCCATGCAGGCTTCATCGACCACGACCTACGGCTCTGCATCTTCACCGACCATGAGATCTTCGACCGTTTCCATCGCTATAGTCTCCGCACGGACAAGGCAAGGAGCGGTAAGGTGGCGCTTACTCTCAAGGAACTCCAACAGTTCGAGATAGGCGACTATATCGTCCATGTCGACCATGGTATCGGTAAGTTCGGAGGACTGGTCCGCATGCCCATAACTCAGAACACTCCGACTACTCCGAAAACTCCCAAATACCAGGAGATGATCAAAATCATCTACCAGGGTGGGGGTGCCATCTATGTCTCTATCCACTCCCTCTATAAGGTCAGCAAATACAAGGCACAGGACAATGGGGAACCGCCACGCCTCTCCCAGCTGGGTACGGGACAGTGGGAACGGATGAAGGAACGGACGAAGAACAAACTGAAAGATATCGCCCGTGACCTTATCAAACTATATGCGGCACGCAAACGGGAGAAAGGGTTTGCCTATAGTGCCGACAGCTTCATGCAGCATGAGCTGGAGGCGTCATTCCTCTATGAGGACACACCCGACCAGTTGAAGGCGACGAATGACGTGAAGGGGGATATGGAACAGGCTCGCCCCATGGACCGCCTGGTATGTGGGGATGTGGGCTTCGGTAAGACAGAGGTCGCTGTCCGTGCGGCTTTTAAGGCGGCATGTGACTCTAAGCAGGTGGCGGTACTGGTACCTACCACCGTTCTTGCCTTCCAACATTACCAGACATTCCGAAACCGTCTGAAAGACCTGCCCGTCAAGGTCGACTACCTCACCCGGGCTCGTACCCCCAAACAGACCAAGGAACTGTTGCAAGACTTGGCTGATGGTAAGATTGACGTCTTGATAGGAACGCATAAGCTCATCGGTAAGTCGGTGAAGTTCAAGGACCTCGGTCTCCTCATCATTGATGAGGAACAGAAATTCGGGGTGTCCACGAAGGAGAAGCTCCGTCAGATGCGGACGAATGTCGATACACTGACACTGACGGCAACGCCCATCCCTCGTACCCTCCAGTTCTCCCTGATGGGAGCCCGTGACCTGAGTATCATCCAGACACCACCGCCCAACCGCTATCCCATCCAGACGGAGATACACACGCTCAGTCCGGAGGTCATCTCGGAGGCAATCAATTTCGAGATGTCCCGTAACGGACAGGTGTATTTCGTCAATCCTCGTATCAACGACCTGCGACGGATAGCGGATATGATCCATACTTATGTCCCGGAGGCACGGGTGGCAATCGGTCATGGACAGATGAAACCTGACGAACTGGAGAAAGTCATCTTCGACTTCGTGAATTTCGACTATGACGTACTGCTCTCCACGACAATCATCGAGAATGGTATCGATATCCCGAATGCCAATACCATCATCATCAATGGTGCCCACCATTTCGGACTCTCTGACCTCCACCAGATGCGAGGCAGGGTAGGGCGTGGCAACCGCAAGGCGTATTGTTACTTGTTGGCACCGCCACTCGCTGACCTCCCACAGGAGAGTCGCAGACGCTTAGAGGCGTTAGAGACGTTCAGTGAACTGGGCAGCGGTATCCAGATAGCCATGCAGGACCTCGATATCCGGGGTGCCGGCAACCTCCTCGGTGCCGAACAGTCTGGCTTCATCGCTGACCTCGGTTACGAGACGTACCAGAAGATCCTCAACCAGGCTATGGCAGAACTGAGGGAGGAAGAGTTAAACGCTAACGCTAACCTTGACGTTAACCCTTCATCTCTTACCTCTCACCTCTCACCTCTTACCTCTTCAATCGATACCGTCATCGATGCTGACCTTCCCCTCTATTTCCCCGATCAGTATGTACCGTCGGACAGTGAGCGGATGTTACTGTACCGGGAACTCGACAACTTGCATACGGACGAGCAGTTGGCAGCATACCGTTCCCGTCTCATCGACCGCTTCGGTCCTGTACCGCCTGAGGGTGAGGAGTTGATGTTAGTCGTCCCGTTGCGTCGCATAGCGGGACAGTTAGGTTGTGAGAAGCTGATGCTGAAGCAGGGGCGTATGACGTTGTATTTCGTCTCTGACCCGCATCACCCGTTCTATCAGAGCTCTGCCTTCGATGCCATCCTCCGGTATGTCGCCTCCCATCCCCGTCGCTGCCAGTTCCGTGACGCTAATGGCAAGCGCTCCCTCCTCCTCTCTGACGTCCCCACTGTCGCCTCCGCCCTCTCCCTCTTCCAATCCCTCATTTAAGGTCACACAGATTCCACAGATCCCACAGATTCTTTTTCCACAGATATTTTTTGAACCCGAATCGAACGAGTCTACACGTAATAAAGAGTCGCCTTCGGCGAGAAATTATTCAAAATTAACGATGTGGCAAAATCCGAGGCTAATCGCCTCTCCCAAGTGTAAGCCATAAGAGCCGAGCTCAAGCAAGCTTGGCTCTTCTCTTCTGTCTTACCCTTGCCGTTGAAGCTCCGCTTCCCCGGTTTTTTGAGATGGTTTGGGATGTAACATCATCGAAGAGATGATGCATGGTGTTTTAGGAGGAACAGCTTAAAGCTTGCTTTAAAGCTGGAACTCATGAAACAGCATGTTGGCTGCCGCCAGGCAGTTACATCCCATACCATCGTTAATTTTGTATAATGTCTTCGACCGTAGGGAGAATCCATAAATCCATGAGATCGGTGTGACTTTTATTCGTGTAGATTAGTGAGATTCGTGTTCTTAAATATTAACATAACTGAGCGAGAAGTTTTTTTTTTGACGATTAATCATTGACTTTCAATTATATTTTGTAACTTTGCAGCCGAATAAGAGGAAACACGATGGAAAACAGCTGGGTTGTGATACGGACCTTCAATCGCAAAGAGATGGAGGTAGGGTCATTCCTAAAGGAAAAAGGACTCACGTATTTCATACCCATGACCTACCAGGAAAAACTCGTTGGCGACGAGATGAAACCTCGTAGAATACTGGTTCCCGTGATCCACAACTACGTGTTCCTACAGAAGAGATGTACGGACAACACGTTGCGAGAGATGCTCAACGAATGCAGGGTCCCCCTCCAGTTGCTCCGCAACAAGATGGACAACAAGGTCAGTGAGATCTCAGACAAGGAGATGACTGATTTCCGCTTGCTCTGCGACCCCGACTATGCGAAGACCCCCGTCGAGTTCATGGATGCTGATGAGGCAGATGCCAAACCCGGCAAGGAGGTCGAGGTACTGCACGGGCAGTTTGCTGGTGTCCATGGCAAACTCTACAAGAACGGACGCCAATACTGGCTTATCAAGACCGTAGGCAGCCTCAGTGTCATGCTCCGCATCTCCCGCTGGTACTGCAAAGTGGTAGACGGCAACGCTAACCGCTAACTGCGAAACGTTAAACAGTAAACTAAAAAATATGAGGAAATTTCTTTTTTCAATGATGCTGACCATGCTGTCGCTCGGAGCCTTCGCCCAAGGCATGTCCGACAGTCAGGTCGCTGACTTCATTGCCCGTGAGGCAACGGCAGGCACCAGTCAGGCACAGATTGTGACAAAGCTGATGCAGAAAGGCGTGCAGATCGACCAGATTCGTCGTGTTCGCAACCAGTATGACAAACAGCGTTCTGAGAGTGGAGTGGATGCCAATGCCGCAGGAGCCACAGGTGGGGCTGACCGTATGCGTCAGAACTATACGGGTGCCACCACGCAGGAGTTGAATACCGCCAAGGTAGGTACCACGGGTGAGGTCTATGCCAATGCCAGTGACGATATAGCCGAGGTAGAGCATGACGTACAGGCAACGAGTAATGTCACCGAGGGTACGGGAAAGAAGATCTTTGGTCATGACATTTTCAATCGTGGAAGATTGAGCTTCGAGCCGAATATGAATATCGCTACACCCCAGAACTATGTGTTGGGTCCTGGCGACCAGGTGATTATCGATATCTATGGGGCTTCGCAGAAGACCCTCCAGTTGACCGTCTCCCCTGAGGGTGACATCACCGTTCCAGGCTATGGTCCTATTCAGGTCAGTGGCATGTCCGTGGCTGCCGCCCAGTCGAAGATCCGTTCGACGGTGGGCTCCCGTTACAGCAGCAGCACACTGCGCACCACCCTGGGTAACACCCGCACCATCATGGTCAACGTGATGGGTGAGGTACGTACTCCGGGAACCTATCATCTCAGTGCCTTTGCCTCCGTCTTCCATGCCCTCTATATGGCAGGCGGCATCAACGACAATGGTACGCTTCGTAATGTGAAGGTGTATCGTAATGGTCACCTCGTGACGGTGGTCGATATCTACGAGTATATCCTCAATGGTCGTCTGGCAGGAAACATCCGTCTGCAGGAGGGTGATGTCATTCAGGTTGGCGTGTACGACTGTCTGGTGGGTATCACTGGTAATGTCAAACGCCCGATGTTCTACGAGATGCGGAAGAACGAGAGTATTGCCACCTTGGTGAAATATGCCGGAGGCTTTACGGGGGACGCTTATAAGAAGAGTGTTCGCTTGACCCGTCAGACGGGCGAGAAATATGCGGTCTATACCGTCGATGAGTTTGAGTTAAACTCCTTCCAGGTTGATGACGGTGATGCCATCGAGGTCGATGGTATCCTCAACCGTTACGAGAACATGGTAGAGATCAAGGGTGCCGTCTTCCGTCCTGGTCAGTATCAGTTAGGCAACGAGATTAACTCCGTTCGCTCGCTGATCAGCCATGCCGCAGGACTCACTGAGGATGCCATGACGAACCGTGGTGTGCTCCACCGCCTGAAGGCTGACCGTAGCTTGGAGGTCATCGCTGTGGATATCAAGGGCATCATGGAAGGTAATGTACCCGATATCCCCTTGATGAACGAGGATGTCCTCTTCATCCCGACAGAGGCGGACCTGCGCCAGCAGCGCACCCTCACCATCACCGGTGAAGTGATGTCCCCCGGTGCCTACCAGTATGCCGATAACACCACCTTGGAGGACCTCATCATACAGGCTGGTGGCTTGACCGATCAGGCAAGTGTGGCAAGGGTAGATATATCTCGTCGTATCCGTGACCCGAAGGCAACCACGTCACCGAAAGAGATTTCCAAGAGTTTCACCTTTGCTCTAAAAGATGGTTTTGTGGTCGATGGCACCCCGGGCTTCCTATTGGAGCCTTATGATGTCGTCCATGTTCGTCGCAGCCCGGGCTTCAAGACCCCACGTAACTTCACTATTACGGGTGAGGTGGTCTATGAGGGTGCCCAGACCATGACGACGAAGAATATGCGTCTGTCGGATGCCATCAAGTTGGCAGGTGGTTTGACCGATCAGGCTTATCCGAAGAATGCTCGTTTGGAGCGGGTGATGAACGAGGATGAGAAAGCGCGTCGTGACTTCTTGATAGAGCAGGTCCGCAAACAGGCGGGCATCAGAGGTAATGACTCCATTGCGGTCAACCAGTTGGCATTGGCAAATACCTATCCCGTAGGTATCTACCTCGACAAGGCATTGGCAAATCCAGGCTGCGAGGAGGATATCGTTCTCCGTGAGGGCGACCATATTGTCGTTCCCGAGTATATCAGTACCGTGAAGATCTCTGGTAATGTGATGTATCCGAATACCGTCTCCTATAAGCCAGGTAAGAACTACCGCTGGTATGTTAACCAGGCGGGTGGCTTCGGTAACCATGCCAAGAAAAACAAGACCTGGATTATCTATCCGAATGGCACGATGGCACAGGTCGGTCATGGCGCGAAGATAGAGCCCGGTTGTGAGATTGTCGTACCGATGAAACCGAAACCAGAGCCAGGTCTCGTCCAGCAGTGGGTAGCGATCGGTCAGTCATTAGCAAGCATGGCCGCCCTGATGGTGATCATGATCAAGCAGTTCTAACGTGAAATGGTAACCGGCAATGCGCTAACCGCTAACCGCTAATCGCTAATCGCTCGGATGCGCTAACCGTTCACACTAAATAATAAAAGAAATGGAACAAAATCAATATATCGAACCGCAAGAAGAGGAGTCTTCCGTAGACTTCGGACAAATCTTCGCTACGCTGAAGAAATATAAACGTCTATATAAGAAGGTGCTTCTCATCACCTTTGTAGGGGCGTGTATCTACACCCTCGGACTCCGTAACTACTACACCTGTGAGGTGAAACTGAGTCCAGAGCTGAGCACCAGGACGAACAGGTCAAGTGGATTGGCGGCACTGGCAAGTCAGTTCGGTATGAACCTGGGCACCTCTATGATGGCGACAGAGGCGTTGTTCCCAACGGTTTATCCTGACCTGATGAACTCTACCGATTTCAAGGCAAGCCTGTTCGATGTCCCTATCCATAAGAAGGACTCTACCCGCATACTGTCGTATTATGATTATCTGGCATACGAGCAGAAGTCCTCGTGGTGGGGTGCGGCTATCTCTGCTCCTTTCAAATTGTTGGGTGAGTTAATTCTTCCAGAGGATACCATCGATCAGCATAAGGTCGATCCCTTTATGTTGACGAAAGAGCAGTCGAAAATCGTACAGGTCATTGATAAGAAGGTGGTCTGTGATGTCGATAAGAAGACGATGATGATCTCTATCACGGTTACCGATCAGGATCCGCTGATTTGTGCCACCATCGCCGATACTGTCCAGCGTCGCCTCCAGAACTTCATCACCGAATACCGTACGAAGAAGGCGAAGGTCGACCTGGAGTATAACCGTAAGCTCTTCAAGGAGGCGAAGGCTCGTTATGACAAGGCACGCCAGCTCTATGCTAATTACAGTGATGCCAACCAGGACATGATTCTCCAGTCGTACAAGACGAAACTGATTGACTTGGAGAACGAGATGCAGTTACAGTTCAACAACTATAATGCGGTAGCGCAGCAGCTTCAGTTAGCGGAGGCGAAGGTACAGGAGGAAACCCCTGCCTTCACCACCCTGCAGAGTGCTACGGTACCGGTGAAGAAGACTGGTCCGGGTCGTTCGAAGATGGTTCTCATCTTCCTCTTCCTCGCCTTCCTCGCCACCACCGTCTATATCCTCCATAAGGAGAATCAGTTGAAACCCCTGTTAGGATTGTAAAATATGAATATTGCAATTGTTGGAACCGGCTATGTCGGTTTAGTGAGCGGTACCTGTTTCGCAGAGATGGGTTCCCATGTGACCTGCGTCGATGTGGACGCACAGAAAATCGAGAAGTTAAAGAACGGCATCATGCCTATTTACGAGCCAGGACTTGAGGAACTCGTGAAGCGGAATGCCGAGGTAGGACGCCTGAAGTTCACCACCGACCTCACCGAGGTCCTCGATGATGTCGAGGTGGTGTTCTCCGCCGTAGGTCCCGACGAGGATGGCTCTGCCGACCTGAAATACGTCCTCGCCGTGGCTCGCCAGTTCGGACAGCATATCAATAAATACACCATCCTCGTCACCAAGTCTACCGTCCCTGTAGGCACGGCAAAGAAGGTGAAGGCAGCCATTCAGGAGGAGCTGGACAAACGTGGGGTTGACGTACCCTTCGATGTGGCAAGTAATCCTGAGTTCCTGAAAGAGGGTGCCGCCATCAAGGACTTCATGAGTCCTGACCGTGTGGTAGTAGGTACCGAGTCAGAGAAAGCAATGAAGGTGATGACCCGCCTCTATCGCCCCCTGATGCTCCAGAATTTCCGTGTCATCTTCATGGATATCCCCTCTGCAGAGATGACGAAATATGCGGCAAACGCCATGCTTGCCACCCGTATCTCCTTCATGAACGATATCGCTAACCTCTGTGAGCGTGTCGGTGCCAATGTCGACAGTGTCCGCAAGGGTATCGGTACCGACTCCCGTATCGGTTCCAAGTTCCTCTATGCCGGTTGTGGCTATGGTGGCTCTTGCTTCCCCAAGGATGTGAAGGCACTCCTCCACACTGGCTTGGATAACGATTACCACATGGAAGTCATCGAGGCAGTAGAGCGTGTTAACGAGAAACAAAAATCCATCGTCTACGACAAAATCCTTACCGCCCTCAGTTCCGCATCCTCCCCCTCTGGTTCCGCATGTGGCTGTGCCACAGCCACCTCCCCTTTAAAAGGCAAAACCATTGCCCTCCTCGGCTTAGCCTTCAAACCCGAGACCGACGATATGCGTGAGGCTCCCGCCCTCGTTGTCATCGACAAACTGCTGAAGGACGGTGCCACCGTCCGTGTCTTTGACCCTATCGCCATGAATGAGTGTAAGCGCCGTATCGGTGATACCGTCACCTACTGTAAGGACCTCTATGATGCCTGTGATGGAGCCGATGTCCTCGCCCTGATGACGGAGTGGCGACAGTTCCGTATGCCGTCGTGGAATGTCATCCAGAAGGTGATGTCGGGTAACATCGTCGTAGATGGTCGTAACATCTATGACCGTCACGAACTCGAAGAGCTCGGCTTCGTCTATACCCGTATCGGTGAGAATTAATCCTCAGGATGCTGATAAAGCCTCCGAACCTTCTTCATGTCATGCGCCACCATAATCCGCACTAACTCCTCAAAACTCGTTTTCTGAGGATTCCATCCTAACAGCGTCTTCGCCTTCGACGGGTCACCCAGCAGTTGGTCGACCTCAGCAGGACGGAAATACTTCGGGTCAACCTCGACGAGGGCTTTGCCCTCTATGTTGAGAGTTGAGAGTTGAGAGTTGAGCGTTTTTACGCAAATACCTTTTTCGTTGATGCCGTCCCCCTGCCATTCCAGTTCTATTCCAGCCTCTTTGAAGGCAAGGGTACAGAAATCACGGACGGTATGGTATTGCCCCGTGGCAATCACGAAATCATCAGGCTTGGGCTGCTGTAATATCAGCCACATACACTCCACGTAATCCTTGGCATAGCCCCAGTCACGCAAGGAGTTCAAATTACCCAAATACAGCTTGTCCTGAAACCCTTGGGCGATACGGGCAGCGGCAAGGGTAATCTTACGTGTCACGAAGGTCTCACCACGACGTTCTGACTCGTGGTTAAACAAGATACCGTTACAACAGTACATCCCGTAACTCTCCCGGTAGTTCTTCATAATCCAGAAACCATAGAGCTTAGCGACACCATACGGACTACGGGGATAGAACGGTGTCGTCTCCTTCTGCGGCACCTCCTGTACCATACCGTAAAGCTCGGAGGTCGATGCCTGATAGATACGACAGGTCTCAGCGAGTCCGGCAATACGCACTGCCTCTAACAGGCGGAGCACACCGATAGCATCGGCATCGGCAGTAAACTCTGGTACGTCAAAGCTGACCTTCACATGACTCTGGGCGGCAAGGTTATAGACCTCGTCGGGCTTGATCTCTGAGATGATACGGATCAACGAGGAGCTGTCTGTCATATCGCCCCAGTGCAGGTTGACGAGTCGTTTCTTCTTCATGTCACGTACCCATTCGTCAAGGTACAGGTGTTCGATACGTCCTGTGTTAAACGAACTGCTACGGCGCAGAATGCCGTGAACCTCATATCCTTTTTCTATCAGGAATTCCGCCAGGAATGAGCCATCCTGTCCGGTAATACCAGTGATTAATGCTTTCTTCATAATCCTTTTCTCTTTTATTGCCTACAAAGGTAATGAATTATTTATTAACAGAGTCGCCTTTGGCGAGAAATTATTCAAAAAATTATTTAAGCTACAGTCTTCCCTTAGACCTCTGACATCAAACATCATCCCTCTTCCCTCAGTCAGGGACTCCGTCAGGCAGTTACATCCCATACCATCGTAGATTCGTTCTATTCTTTGACTAGCAAAGTGTGGCGTTGCAATCGTGTTCAAATAAAAAATCTGTGGAAGAAAATCTGTGAGATCAGTGAGATCTGTGTGACATTAGAAAGACGAAAAACTCCCCCGGAATGAGGGGGAGTCAGAGAGAGATTAATTATACTCTTTCCGGGCATCGAAGCACGGACAGGATTTGGTGACCCATGGGAGGTCACGGTGACCGAGGACCTCTGCGTCAGGGTAATCTTCACGCAGACTACAGATCAGGGCGAGGAGGGTACGCTTCTGGGCTGGTGTACGAGTGTCGGCTGGTTTGCCTTTCTCGTCAAGACCGCCCTCATAGCAGATACCGATACTGTTCTTGTTGTACTTTTTAGCGTGGGCTCCTGGTACTGTCTCGGGACGGGTGAGGTGCAACTGTCCGTCCTTGGTGATGTAGTAGTGGTAGCCGATGCCGTTGAAGCCTCGTGCCCTGTGGCATGCTTCCAGTGCTTCCACTGGGAAGTCTCTGTCGCAGCGTGTCGCGCTGCAGTGAATGACTATCAGATTGATGTTACGCATTGTTTTAGTTGAAAGTTGAGGGGAATCAGTTGTTGATCATACAGCTTTGTACCAGGAAGGTACTGAGTGCTGCAGTCAGCACGGTGATCACGAAATTTATAATCTTATTTAATGTCTCTTTTTTCATTTTTCTATTGTATTTAAATTGTTTTTTTAAAGTCACACAGATCTCACGGATCTCACAGATTATAATGGCTGGAGATGAAACTGCTGTCGCAGTTTCGTTGTGCTGCATGCGGTCCTGCTCCTAAGCAAGCTTAGTTCCGTACCGCCTCCATCACAACACAAAACCATTTCATGATTTTGTTTCATCTCCAGCCATTCCACAGATTCTTTCTCGATGATACTTTCTGGATGATATTTTCTGGATGATACTTTCTCGATGATATTTTCTCGATGATATTTTCTCGATGATACTTTCTCGATGATTCTTTCTGGATGATTCTTTCTGGATGATTTTGTCTGATCATTTTTTTGCGATCATCACATCCTAAAACATCCTAAAGATAAATCCGTGGCTTTTTATGATGTTTATTATTGTCAGAAACCTGTTGAAAGCCTGCTTTCATAAAAGGTTCAGGCAATAAGAAACCTTATAAAAAGAAAATCCGTGTGATCTGTGAGATCTGTGTGACTTGGAAAATTATCAAATATAATTTGGAAATCTACCTATTTTTCCGTATCTTTGTCCCGTTATAGGACACAAGACCTATTGAATCTACGGGACTCCGTCCCTCGTGTAGAGGTGGTAACTCGTTGACCTGTATCCTTTTAGGCGTCATTAATCTCCCCCTCACCGCCATGAAAATATGGAACGGCAGTGAAGGAAGGGCAAGATGTATCCAAAGGATAAGTCATTCCACCCCTCTCAATTCTGATGAACAATGAATGTAATCAAAACCAACATCGACGGCGTATTGATCCTTGAGCCCAAGGTGTTCACAGACGCCCGTGGCTACTTCTTCGAGTCCTTCTCCCAACGGGAGTTCGACGAGAAGGTCTTACCCCTACTTCAGCCCTCATCCCTCATCCCTCATCCCTCATCCCTCATCCCTCATCCCTCATCCCTCATCCCTCAGCCATCAATTCGTTTCGTCCAGGACAACGAGAGTAAATCATCCTATGGTGTGATGCGTGGTCTCCACTTCCAGCGTCCCCCCTATACCCAGAGCAAACTGGTGCGTTGTGTCAAAGGTGCCGTCCTCGACGTAGCGGTAGACATCCGCAAGGGGAGTCCCACCTACGGTCAGCATGTATCCTGCCTCCTCTGTGCCCATGACGAAGAAGGCGCCCGTATCGCCAAAGAATATGCGCAAACCGCTAACCGCTCACCGCTAACAGGAAAAATCGGTCTCCAATTTTTCATCTCCAAAGGCTTTGCCCACGGCTTTGCCGTCCTCAGCGATACCGCTGTGTTCCAATATAAGTGTGACGAGTTCTACCACCCCGAGGCGGAAGGAGGCGTCAGCATCCTCGACCCCTCCCTCGGTATCGACTGGCACATCCCTGTAGATCAGGCGATCCTCAGTGAAAAGGACACCCGCCATCCCCTCCTGAAGGACTTCGATTCACCATTCTGACCTCTAACCCAGTTTTTATCGCCGATGTCTATTGCTACTTTGATGACATGTATAGTCCTGAATATACGATGCTGAAAGAGGAACAAAAACAATAACGGAGAAATATACAATATACGATATGGGAAATTTAGTGAAGAAGAATGATACAGCTTTGGCATTCAACATCCAAAAAGTAGAAGACAAAATAGCGGTCATCCGTAATTTAGAGGTGATTGCCGATGCTGATGTGGCAGAATTGTATGGAGTGCAGACTAAGGAGGTGAATCAGGCGGTCAGAAATAATAAGGATAAGTTTCCTGCGAGATATATGTTCGAGTTGAATGCCAGCGAGTTACGCGATTTGCGGTCAAAAATTTTGACCACAAATGTCTCAGCAATGAACCGCAATCCAACCAAAGTGTTCACCGAACGTGGTCTGTATATGCTGGCTACTATATTGAAAGGAGAGCAGGCTCGTGACATGACTTTCGCCATCATAGAGACCTTTGTCAAAGTTCGGGAGTTAAAAAGGGAACTTCTTGAGCTCCACCAAGAGACGGACAAGGAGAAGCAGAAGACTAAGATGCAGCACTTTGGCGAGGTTCTCTCCGACATTGTGATGCCCGACCTGCAGACGCAAGAGACAGAGAGCTCGTTGGAGATAAACTTCCTCATTGGTAAGATTAAGCACACTGTCAAGCGGGTGCGTAAAGATTCGGGTAAACAAGAGCTGTGATAAACTTACTTTTACACTTCCGAATATAATTTTTATGTAGATAATAATTTTTACGTTGAAGAAGACTTTATGAAAGCCCTCAATCTTCTTCAATGTAAGAATCTTTGTTTTTTGAACAAAGCAATCAGCACTGATTGTTATCTACATTAAATTTCGTGTCAATTCGTGCAATTCGTGTTCTAATATGATAGTCTATAAAGAAGAAAGTTACAAGATTATCGGTGCCGCCTTTAAGGT
The DNA here is from genome assembly GCA_905235835.1 of uncultured Prevotella sp. Classification (GTDB taxonomy): domain Bacteria; phylum Bacteroidota; class Bacteroidia; order Bacteroidales; family Bacteroidaceae; genus Prevotella. The sequence continues at coordinate 4,183 of CAJONQ010000031.1, read as the reverse complement.
CTATAATACCCTCGGTCCAGGCTTCCTTGAAGCTGTCTATCAAGAAGCCCTTGAAATAGAGTTCCAAAAGCAAGGAATACCATTTGAGCGTGAGAAGGAACTTACCATAGAATACGATGGCATTAAACTTAAGCAAACCTATAAAGCAGACTTCGTTTGCTTTGGAAAGATCATAGTAGAGTTGAAGGCGGTAAGCAATCTCGAAGATGCTCATCGCTCTCAAGTATACAATTACCTTCATGCCACAGGTTATCAGCTGGGGCTATTGCTTAATTTCGGAAACAGCGATGAACTTGAAAAAGAACGAATAGTATTATAACCCATGATTTTTACAAATCATCCGAATAATATCCTTTTATGTAGATAATAATTTTTACGTTGAAGAAGACTTTATGAAAGCCCTCTTTAATCTTCTTCAATGTAAGAATCTTTGTTTTTTGAACAAAGCAATCAGCACTGATTGTTATCTACATTAAATTTCGTGTCAATTCGTGCAATTCGTGTTCGTTAAAATAATAAAAAAACAACAAAATTATCGGAAATCTCCCCAAAAAGTCGTACCTTTGCCCCGTTATAGGACACAAGACCTATTGAATCTACGGGACTCCGTCCCTCGTGTAGAGGTGGTAACTCGTTGACCTATATCCTTTTAGGCATCATTAACCCCTCCCCTCACCGCCATGAAAAAAGGTAAGGCAGTGAAGGAAGGGGTAGATGTATCCAATGGATAAGTCATTCCCCCTCTCAACTAAAATAAATGAATTTGTATATCATAGCGAAAGCTGACTAAATAATATTAATGCTATTATCGTCATTTTCTTATAAAGAAAGTAAGTGGGAGCTAACCAATCTTACACTTGCTAGTTCTTCGTGTCTTATTGTGGGGCGTAATTCTACAGGCAAGACCCGTTCAATTCATGCATTGCAAAATGTTGTGTCATTTATGCAGATGAAACAGTTTTTTTTGGGTGTTAATTCCTTTTCTGCAGAAATGGTCTTTGCAGATGCTGTGGATAGTCACTTCAAAATGAATTATAGTTTTGCAGTTAAGGATGGAATAATTGATAAAGAGTCTTTAATAGTAAATGATGAAGTATTAATCAAGCGTACATCTAAGACAGCTAGATATAAGTCGGATGTAATTAACCCACCAACAGATAAGCTTATAGTACAGGTTAGAAGAGATAAAAATGCTTACCCCGAAATAGAACAATTAATGATTTGGGCTGAAGGAGTAAATTGCGTCTCTTGTTCTGATATTAACCCATATACAATCATTGGTTCGTCACGTTTTATTAGTCCGTTTTCTTTTAGTGAATTAGTAGATGCGTTGGATAATGATGAAAAAGGTCGTGTTTTGAAGAACGCAAGCAAATTGGATTATAATATTATTTCTATAAGTACGCTCAAAGCTAATGAAAGTGTTAAATTAGTGAATGTCAAAGAAAAACTGGTAAGTGAGAATATCTTTGACATGCAACTCTCTAGTGGAATGCTTCGTACTTTATATCTGTTGTGTTATATGGAGTATATAAAGAAGAGCTCAAAAGCTTCTTTATTACTAATCGATGATATGAGTGAAGGTCTGGATTATTCTAGATCAACACGTTTAGGGCGAATGATTTTTGATGATTGTAGTCAGAATGGTTTGCAGGTAATTGCTAGTTCTAATGACGCTTTTCTGATGGATGTGGTAGATATTTCGAATTGGCAGATTCTTAGACGTATAGGCAGTAAGGTTACATCAATAAATCAATATACAAATCCAGATCTTTTCCGTAAATTTAAAATGACGGGATTAAGTAATTTCGATTTCTTTTCCTCCGACTTCATTGATAAGTATCTAAGTAAAGGAGAATAAGATGCGAAAAATAGTATTATTTGTAGAAGGTCAAGCAGAACAGATTTTTATACGCGAGATGCTTCTTAGGCGTTATGCCTATGATGTAAATTTAGTCTGCATCCGTTGTCTTCGATTAATATCAGAGCAACTTGAGTCAGCGGAATACGATTATGGAAATGAAGATGCTCCTTATTATTATTTGATTATTAATGCAGGAGGTGACAATAAGGTATTATCAGCAATGCTTCGTCGTCAAGCGGGTTTAATCGCCAAAGGATATCAGATGATTATAGGGCTTCGTGATATGTATAGCAGTTTTTATAGAGCACAATCTTCTTCAGTAGTTGATTCAGAGTTAAATCAAGAATTCCTGTTATCTGCTCGCCAGCAAATTGAAGAGGCAAATGTCACAAATGTTAAAATACATTTTGCAATTATGGAAGTAGAAACCTGGATGTTAGCGTTACTTGATAAATGGAAAGGAGATATTTCCGATTCTGACATCCTTCAATACTTCAATCCTGAGGATAATCTCGAAGAAATCTACGCTCAGTTCAATACCGGCAGACACCCTCTCCACAGAGGACATTCCCTCTCCGTTTCCGACGTTGTCGTGATCGGCAAGGACGCCTATTTCTGTGACAGAGTCGGTTTCAACAAGATTGACTTTGATGAGGATAAATTCCTGGTTCAGTTGCAGGAACTTATGAAAGCTGCTTATGAGGATCGAGAGGATATTCGCGATTTGGTGGCTGAAGTAGTTGATACTTATCATCCTGCCGGAGAGCATGGAACCGAAGAAAAGGGAAAGGCATACGAAGCGCAACGCGCTGCGATGGAGGAAAAAGTAGTTAATTTATAAATATGAAAGAAGTACTGAGGCATTGCTTTGATATGGTAAGGGCTTCACTACAGGGGAGAATGGAGGGTTTCGAAACATTAAACATGTTGCAATATATTGTTGACGAAATGACGGTGTATGTAGCAAATTCGGAAAGGGGTGTTGTGTTAGATCCTCTGTGGGTAAATAGCGTGGTGTTCTATGCACGACCATACAACTGATAATAAATGTTTAATTGTAACAATGCGTGTGAGAACGATGTTTTGTAGCACAATCTGATTAAAAGAAAGTGTTGTAAAATAATAGTGGAAGTAGTATACTATCTCCACTACAAAAATCACGGATACCGTGGGACTTTTGGTTTATTAGTGAGGTATTGCGGAGCCAATAAAGTCTCCTCTGATTCGAGCCGGTGTGATAACCACATCGATTGGAATTGGCGAAGAACGAGAAGCCAGAGAACAATTAGTTCTTTACACGCAGCGGTTGGAGATCTTGAAATAAGATGTCAGCTACTGCGCTAAAGTGTTGATTGGACGCATAGGATTTGTGTTCCGGGGAGCAGGCTACGTGAGAACCATTTTACCGCCATCTTAGAAATAGATCGCATAAATAAATTATCTGAGGAAACGAGGGAACCAAATGTACGACTTTTTAAACGATCCGAGATTTGCGGGAATTAAACCGTTTGAGAATAAACTGTGGCTGTCCAGCCCGACCATGCACGGAGACGAGCAACACTGGGTGGACGAAGCGATTCAGACCAACTGGGTATCCACAGTGGGCGAGAATATCAATGTTGTAGAAAAGCAGGTTGCGGAGTATATCGGCTGCAAATATGCCGTGGCTCTTTCCTGTGGTACTGCCGCGCTGCATCTCGCGACAAAACTCGCCGGAGAAAAGCTCTATGGTCAGTCGAAGCCGAATACGGGGACTCTGGCTGGCAAGAAAGTGTTTTGCAGTGATGTCACGTTCGATGCCTCAATAAACCCGGTCGCTTATGAAGATGGTGAAGCTGTGTTCATAGACACAGAACGGGATACCTGGAACATGGACCCGGCAGCGCTGGAAAAAGCCTTTGAAATATATCCGGACGTGAAACTCGTGGTCGTGGCACACCTATATGGCACTCCTGGCAAAATGGAGGAGTTGAAAGCGATAGCTGATGCTCACGGTGCCCTAATTGTGGAGGACGCTGCAGAATCCCTGGGAGCGAAGTATAAGCTCGGCGACAAGTGGATCGAAACTGGGTCATGGGGATCGTACAACGCCATAAGCTATAACGGTAATAAGGTGGTCACAGGCAGCAGCGGGGGGATGTTCCTGACCGACAGCAAAGAGGATGCGGACAAGGTTCGGAAGTGGTCTACGCAGAGCCGTGAAGCTGCTCCGTGGTATCAGCATGAGGAGATCGGCTACAACTACCGGATGAGTAATATAGTGGCTGGAATCGTCCGGGGACAGCTTCCTTATGTGGATGAGCATATAGGGCAGAAGAG
>CAJONQ010000030.1 GCA_905235835.1 uncultured Prevotella sp. | reverse complement strand
GCCGAGAGTTATCGCTATAACAACGACCAGACCACCGAGCGCATCGACCTGGTGCCTGTCACCGGCGGAACTGTCACCATACAGAACGCCATGAAGGCGGGCATGAACAAAGAGACGCTGCTGTTAGACGAGAAGGGACAAGCCGTCTTTGAACTGGGCGTGGACCAGACCACGCAACTGCTCTCCGGAGAGAATGCCCTGAAGACGGTGACCTTCACCGCCGAGCAGGACGGCACCATCTACCAGGCAGCCCCGTTGCGCGGCTACGTGCTCAATATGTTCCCCCTCGGTACGGGTGTTGACGTGATGACCAGCGGTCAGCCGCTGCTCTTCGACATCCTGCGCGACCCGCCGGGATCAAAGAGTACGGCAACACTGTCGGAAGGCTCTACGCTCAACTTCTCATACAAGATGGACCTGACGACGTCAGCCGGTGTGAAGTTCACCGCAGCCACAGGCGACAAGACCAACTCTTATACCGGTACCGTAGCAGCCCCAGCGGGTGTAGGTACGGCATCCGGTGACATCTTCACCGCTGAGAACGGCGACGCCACAGCCTCAGAGTTCGTCTTCAACCTGAAGGGCGAGAAGGCTTACTCCTATACGATGACCACCCATAACGACATCACCACGAGCAGCAGCCCGGATATGGTGGGCGCTGACGCCGACCTCTACATCGGTGTGGTACAGAACATGCAGGTGATGCCGATGTCGACCATCCGCGCGCTGCCCGACTCGATGTACCAGCACATGGTAGCCCGTGTCGGTCAGACCACCGGTGAAGGTCCCATGGGTGTGCTAGGTATGTTCAGCACCTACGGCTCGATGATTCATATCTCCGAGGGCTACGACGACCAGGGCAATATATTCCATCTGGTGCGTGACGAGTCGCTGGCATACGGTCCGAAACTGGAGTCGCAGTTCATCTACTCGCAGAAACAGATACTGACACAGGTCATCCCCAGTCTGGCAAAGGAGATACTCCAGTTGATGTATATCGGTACGGAGAGCGAGGCGCAGGCACTTGCCAACAGCACCCAGCGTCCCGTCTATCTGTCGCTGCGCAGCACCGACGACCCGATGTTCGGTCTGGGCAACGCCCTGTACAACACGGACGTCAGAGTGCCCAACGACAGCACACACTACTTGATCGTGCTGCCTAAGGCTAATGGCATGAGTTTCGCCGACGAGATTGCGGAGAAGAACGGGCTGATTGCCGACTGGTCATTGATGATCCTGCAGAACGAGTACGAGAAGTTCTCGGCTACCGACCTGGTGGCTAACTACGACGTTGCCGGCGCACAGAGCGTCAGTTACAGCGAGTCGTTCGATACAAACTTCACGAACGCCATGATGCTGCACTTCCCCTTCTCGAAGGATCCGGTATTCTTCGAAGCCGATGAGAACAAGGACGCCAGCGAGATGCTCGGCGAACAGATCGTCGAGGCTATTCTGAAGGCGCTGGAGACCGTTGAGGAGGAAGAGCCGGGCAAGAAGATGGATCCCGAGAAGGAAGAGGAGCCTACCGGTTCCGAGTCGGAGGTTGGCTTCGGCGGCACCAAGTTCAAGTGGAAACTGACCCCCGTACTGGCTTCCGAGTGTCTGGGCACCTACGGCTCCGGCAAGGCTTACAGCCGCAAGGAGAGCTTCTCTATTGTTCCCGATCCGCTGAGCCACCTGAACGTGGATGTATTCCGTGTCGCACTGCCTGACCTGGGCGGCGACGAGAAGAAAGAGAAAGATAACAATAACGCTGATCCCGCATCAACTGTCAACGACAATACTGACATTGCCACCATCTTCATGAGCAACAAGTTCAAGAAGGAGCAGCAGTATATCCTGTCGCAGTTGGAGCAGGAGGTGACACAGACGATACTTGGTCCTCAGGGCTTCGTCTATCGCACCCGTGGCGGCGCTACCGCCAACCCATGGGAGGATGAGCGCACGACGAAGATCTTAGACGCAGGTCTCGTACTCGACCAGCGTACGCTGAAGATCCACAACCCGAAGATCAGCCTCGACAAGCAGAGCGTCAGCGGCGTATCAGTCAACGACGCCGCCCGCTTCACGGTCTATCTTGCCAACGAGAGTGAGAAGCCCGAGGCTATCAACCCCACCGACCACTTCATCCTGTTCGCCGATGACACGTCGAATCCGAACGGTGCGAAGATCTCTGTCGACGGACAGGCGCTGACCGCCAACGGCGTGAACGTCACGCTCATACCAGGTGTTGTGACCGAGAAGACCATTGAGGTGCGTGTCGGCGACGGTTTCGACTATGAAGGTCTGCGCATCGGTGTGAAGTCACCTACCGACGAGAGTCACACCAAAGAATATGCCTCGTTCGACGTACACTATCTGCGTGAGGCAGGAATGGTGAACATCGCCAGCCCGGGCGACAAGTGGGTCATCAACACCTTTGCACAGCAAGACTCTAAGCTGGGCTGGTACATCCCTGTCATCATCAATGGTTTCGACAAGCACCAGCATAACTTCGACCACATCGAGTTCCAGTATAAGGAGTCGCAGCGCGGTGACGACTCGTGGACGAACCTCTGCTCGTACTATGCCGACTCGCTGCTGATGGCAAACGCCAACGGCGTATGCGAGATGATACCTGAGAACGGCAACATCGTCACGCAGTTCTACGGCGAGGGCTGGGTCATAGAGAAACCCTACGACCTGCGCGCCGTGCTCTACTGCCGCAACGGTAACTCCTTCCTCACCACCGCATCGAAGATTATCAGCGGTGTGAAGGACACGCGCCGTCCGCAGTTGTTCGGCACTCCCGAGCCGAAGAGCGGACTGCTCAACCTGAGCGACGATATCATATTCAACTTCTCAGAGGACATCGAGTACAACTACCTGCGGGCAGGCACCAACTTCGAGGTGAAGGGCGAGGTGAACAACAGTAGCCTCTCTGAGAACGTCAGCATCCAGTTCACCGGCAAGGCGAGCGTGGAGAGCGAGGCAAAGCGTAACTTCAGCGGCAAGAACCTGACTGTTGACCTGATGGTGAAGCCTGCCGAGACAGGACGCGAGATGCCGCTGTTCTCTCACGGTACCAACGGAAATAAACTGCAACTGTGGCTGACTGAGGACTTCAAACTGAAGGCTGTCGTCAACGACGCCACCTTCACGACCGAAGGCACTGTCAAGAAGGGAACCTTCACGGAGGTGGCACTCGTCATGAACCAGCAGGCAAAGACACTGACCCTGATCAATGACGAGGATGTCCTCGGTACGTTCCAACTGAATCAACAGTATGACGGTACAGGTACTCTCATCTTCGGTCGTACGAACGAGAGCGACCGCACGAGCAGCAAATACTATGAGGGTCGCATGATGGAGGCCCGCCTGTGGTATCGCATCATGGACACCGGACTGCTCAGCACGACCTACGGCAAGCGCCGTCTGACGGGCTATGAGCGAGACCTCATCGACTACTACCCGATGAACGAGGGTTCGGGCGACTATGCCACTGACCACACACAGGGTGCCCATGCCAGACTGATTGGCGCCAACTGGGCTATCCCACGCGGCATGTCACTCCGCCTGGAGAACGACGACCACGGCATAGAACTGGATGCCAATGCCTTGGACCGCACTGCCGAGCAGGACTACACCCTGATGTTCTGGTTCAAGACCGACAGCAACGGTCGCGGCGTACTGGTCAGCAACGGTGCCGGAATCAAAGACGAGGACGATGCGCAGAACATCTTCAACATCGCATTTGAGGCAGAGAAACTGATGTACCGCTCGAACGGTTTCGCCATCCAGGTGCCTGGCGACTGGAGCGACAACCAGTGGCACCACTATGCCATGACGGTGAACCGTGCACACAACGTGGCTAACATCTACGTTGACAGGGAGCTGCGCGCCACCTTCGGAACCGACTCGCTTGGCGGTATCAACGGTGGTATACCACTCATCGGCGCTGCCAGATACAAGGAGAAGAACAATACGAATAACATCATCGATACCCGTAACTGGCTGACGGGTAACATCGACGAGTTCTGCCTGTTCGCCCAGGCTCTGCCGCAGACGCTCATCAGCAACTATGCGACAAAGAGCCCGAACGGTGACGAGGCTGGTCTGAAGACCTACCTCGGCTTCGACCGACAGGAACTTCAGAGCAACAACCAAATCGTGATGGTACCTTACCCATATAGTAAGGTGGCAGAATGCGACGAAAAGGGCAACATCATCTATGAGCTCGACCCGGAGACACAGAAGCCGACACTGACTCCTGTCCGCAAGTATGAGTTTAAGGATGCCCCAGATGTCATAGTGAGCCATATCGACCAGACGCAGGGCGCTCCTGTGCTGCCTTATGAGGAACTGACCAACCTGAAATACAGTTTCATCGGCAAGGACAACCAGATCATGATAGAGCTCGACGAGCCTGCCGCCAGGCTGAACCACCGCAACATCTACGTAACAGTGCGTGACGTGGAGGATAAGTTCGGCAACACATTGGCATCGCCACAGACAGCTTGCTACATGGTGACCGACAGCAGACTGGAATGGATGGTGAACAGACTGGACTACACCGTCAAGTATGGAAGCGGCGAGGGCATTGAACTGCCATTCTTCAACTACGGCGCACAGAATCACACCTATACGATAGAGAACTGCCCCGGCTGGCTGACACTCAACAAGTACAGCGACGTGGTAGCACCTCAGAGTCTGGACTATGTCTATGCCACCCTGAGCACAGACCTGAATATCGGCACCTACAACGAGATTCTGTATCTGACCGACGAGGATGGCATCACCGAGCCGTTCTATCTGAACCTGACCGTGGAGGGCGAGCAGCCTGACTGGGCTAAGAACATCGACGGCGACCTGCTGCAGAACTCAATGAGCATCAGCGGACAGGTATACCTCTATGATGAGCTCGACACCGACACACGCGACATCGTGGGTGTCTTCGACAACGAAGGTGTATGCCACGGCTACGCCAATATCAGTAACGACGCAAAGACCGGTGAGAACGGACTCTACCTGACCGTCTATGACAATCAGGCAAATGGTCGCGCGCTGAATTTCCGCCTGTGGCAGTACAGCACGGGACGTGAACTCGTACTGACAACGAAACCAGCCATCACGTTCGCAAAGGACGCCATGCTGGGTACCGATACTCCTGTACGCTTCGACGGCGGTGAGAGCTTCGTCCAGAACTTCCACCTGAAGCGAGGCTGGAACTGGGTATCGTTCAACGTACAGAGCGAGAGCCTGTTCAACCTGAACAAGTTGCTTGACGGTATGTCATGGAGCGACGGTGACGTGCTGACCGACCTGGGCAGCAACCTGACACTGACCTACGAGGCTGCCGGTAAGCAGTGGACGGCATCAGGAAGTGTGAAGAACGTGGTCATCTCACCGAAGAAAGCCTATGCCATCATGGTACATGAAGACCGCACCTTCCCCGTGGAAGGCTCCGTCATCAAGCAGGAAGACGCACGTACCATCAAGCTGAAGCAGGGCTGGAACGGCATCGGCTACACCCCGATGACCAACCTGACCGTGGAGACCGCTCTGAGCGACTACTTCGACTATGCAGAACAGGGTGACGTCATCAAGAGTCACACTGAGTTCGCCTACTTCACCAAGACGGGTGACACCGGACACTGGCGTGGCAGTCTGCAGTACATGAAGCCCGGAGAGGGATACATGTTGCTCAGAAAGGGTCAAGCTGACGCATCGTTCACCTATCCGTACTACGATCTGGGCAGCAACTTCCGCGAGGACTGGTCGACAGGCTCCTCACGCAGTGCGGCAGACCTGTTCTGCAACACGATGACCGTCAGTGCCGTCATAGCAGGCTTTGAGGTTGAGGAGGGCGACGCCCTGATTGCCTACTCGAATGGCGAGGCTGTTGGAGACGCCACCGTGCTCAAGGCAGGCAGCTATGAGGATGTCGAGCCACTCTATCTCAGCATCGCCGGTGAAGCACAGGCACCTATCTGTTTCGCCATCGAGCGCGACGGTGAGATTGTCGCCTCTACCGGTGAGATCATGACCTTCAAGTCCAATGCCGTCATAGGTAGTCCTGACGAGCCGACGACCATCAGCTTCGTGAAGACTGAATACGAAGACGGTAAGTGGTACACCGTCAGTGGTATCCAACTCCCGCAGAAACCTACTCGCAAGGGACTGTATATCTTCAATAACAAGAAGGTCGTGGTGAAGTAATTGTAATATCGAAATGTCGTAATATAGAAAAAATATGAAAACAATAAAGTCAATGTTCGTACTGCTGGCAAGCCTCACTTTAGGGGCTTGCAGCAGCAGCGACGACAATAGCACAAGTTCTTCCTATACGGAGACCATCGTCAATGAAGCCCCAGTGTGGAAGGTGGACTGGAGCTACAACCAGGAGGGTCCTGAATGGACGAAACCGGAATACACAGAGCCGGAATTTGCGGTCATCTACGAGAACTGGACCATCCTGAAAGTGCAGATAGAAGACGCGCTGATGCCCTACACTTCCGAGGGCGACATGCTGGCACTCTTTATCAACGGAGAACTGCGCGGACTGACAGGTCCTTCCGTCAATGTCAGCAGTGAGCAGACGGACAATGGAAAGTTCCTGCTGAAAGTCTGGGGTAATGAGACAGGCTCAGAGACGGTGAGCATGACGCTGCAATACTATAACAAGACCCTGAAGCACGTCTTCACGCTCTCTGACTTCATCAAGCTGGACTCGGACGAGACAACGGGCATCGACAATGCCTTCATCCCGGAGTTCACACTCGGAGCCGCCAAGTATCCTGTGGTGAAAACAACGACGGTGGAGCCGCTTCTGACCAAGGCGGGCATCACTCCTGCCAGTGGCAACATAGTAGCAGCCTTCGTGGGTGACGAGTGCCGTGGCACGGCAACGCTCTCATCGGTTGGCAGCACGTCGCTGCTCATCTACGGTAAAAGTTCTGGCGAATCCATCACGCTGAAATGCTATGACGCAACAGGAGGGAAACTTTACACCATCCCTGATGCCGTAAAGATGTAACCTATATTTATCATCTGTCTGAGAATGCCGCTGACACCCTTTCGTGCCAGCGGTTTTTTACTCACTTATCCGTACCTTTAAAAACCTTTCGAAGGTACTCACGCTCGAAAAAACTCAAATAAATTTGGTTTTTTACTCACTTATTCGTACCTTTGCAGCCGATTTGTGTACGAACAATAATAAAAACAAGAATAATGGCAAACAAAAATCAACAAGCCGCCCCTGAATTGGAGCAGGTAAACAAAGCAGAAGCTTTCTTCGAGAAATACAAGAAGGCTATCATTATCGGCGTTATTGCAGTGATCGTCATCGTTGTAGGCGCTATTCTTTTCAACAATTACTATCTTGCTCCTCGTGAGAATGAGGCAAGCACAGAACTTGCCAAGAGTCAGGAGCTGTTTGGTAATGAGCAGTATGACAAGGCACTCGCTGGATTCCAGAAGATTGCCAGTGATTATGGATCTACCGACGCAGGGAATCTTGCTCAGCTCTACATTGGTCTTTGTCAGGCTAATCTGGGCAAATGGCAGGAGGCTGTTAATGCTTTGGAGAGTTTCAGCGGTAAGGATGACGCTATGATTACTCCTGCCGCAGAGGGCGCACTGGGTAATGCATACGCTAACCTCAACCAACTCGACAAGGCTGTGGAGCACTTGAAGAAAGCTGCAAAAAAGGCTGACAACAACTCTCTCTCACCCACTTTCCTGATCCAGGCTGGTGAGATTCTGGAGAGCCAAGGCAAGAAGGACGAGGCACTGAAGCTGTATCAGGAGGTCAAGGAGAAGTACTTCAACTCTATGCAGTATCAAGCTATCGACAAATATATCGAACGTGCATCCGCTAAGTAATGGCAACCAAGAATCTGTCTGAATACAACGTCGACAAGGTGCCCGATGCCTCAAACATGATTTTTGGCATTGTAGTATCTGAATGGAATCCAGAGATTACCGGAGCATTACTTGAAGGATGTCGCACAACCTTAGAGAAGCATGGCGCATTGCCAGAGAACATTCACGTTAAGACTGTACCTGGTTCCTTCGAGCTAATCTATGGAGCACGTCAGATGACACTCAACGACGGGTATGATGCCGTTATCATCCTGGGATGTGTGATACGTGGTGAGACCCCTCATTTCGACTATATCTGTCAAGGGGTAACCCAAGGTATCGCACGCCTTAACGCCACAAACAACATCCCTGTAGTATATGGATTGTTGACGACCAACGATATGCAACAGGCAAAAGACCGTGCTGGTGGTCGTTTAGGCAATAAAGGTGACGAGTGTGCGGTTGTCGCTATTAAGATGGCGAAATTCTGACACGACCTATGAAAAGGATTATTAAAAGAACTGCTGCACTGATTGTAATAGTCGGTGTAGCAGTTATATTTTGCGCCTCAACCCCCATTGAGGAAACACCACAAGGGGCACAGATTCTCATGAAAGTCTATCCCGACTTCGTGAAAGGATATCAAGACGGCAACCTCCTATTGTCGGACGGCAGTAAGATGCAGTATGATGACGGACGGGAGAAATCGTTTGAACAGAAACTGGACGATGGCGACCCCGAGGACATGTTTGCCTTCAAATATGACCGGGCATCATGGAAACCGGAATACTTGCAAGACGCAGGGCGAAGCCGTTGTGAGCAACTTTTCAAAATGATGTATGGGTCATCAGAGGCACAAGTCAGGAAGAACCTCGTCAGCGTATCTTGGTTTGGCGAGAAAGTTCTGTTTACCAAGATAAACGGTGCTGCCGACAGTCTTCGTGCTGTTGCGGCAGAGTTGGCAAAACACCCGGAACTTCGCCCCTACCTCAAGTCATCAGGCTCATTTCTGTGGCGCAAGGTAAGAGGTGCCAACCGCCAGAGTGCTCACTCCTATGGCATGACGATAGACATCGGAGTGGCAAAAAGCGACTACTGGTTATGGAAGAATCCCGGCAAAGGCGAGACGGAGCATATCGTCTATGCCAACAGGTTTCCTAAAGAGTTAGTGCTTATCTTCGAGAAACACGGTTTCATCTGGGGAGGACGCTGGTATCACTACGACACTATGCACTTTGAATTCCGCCCAGAGATTCTTGCCGCTAATCCATAATAATATATAAGGTATGAAATTCATTAGTTGGAACGTGAATGGACTGAGAGCTTGCGAGGGCAAGGGCTTCAGCGATATCTTCAAAGAATTAGATGCAGACTTCTTCTGTTTGCAAGAGACCAAGATGCAGGAAGGACAACTCGACTTGCAGTTTGAGGGCTACACTTCCTATTGGAACTATGCAGAGAAGAAGGGGTACTCAGGTACGGCTATCTTCACCAGGCACCAGCCATTGAACGTGGAATATGGTATCGGTATTGACCTGCACGACCACGAGGGACGTGTCATCACACTGGAGATGGACAACTTCTATCTTGTCACCTGCTACACCCCTAACTCACAGGACGGACTCAAGAGACTGGAATATCGCATGTCATGGGAAGATGCATTTCGTGCCTATCTCAAGCGACTCGACCAGAAAAAACCTGTTATCTTATGTGGAGACTTAAACGTCGCCCATGAGGAGATAGACTTGAAGAACCCCAAGACCAACCGTATGAACGCCGGTTTCACAGATCAAGAGCGTGAGAAGTTCAGCGACTTGCTCGCTTGTGGCTTCATTGACACCTTCCGTACACTCTATCCGGAACAGGTCACATACTCATGGTGGTCATACCGTTTTCAGGCTCGTCAGAAGAATGCGGGATGGCGTATCGACTACTTTGTCACCAGTGAGCGGTTACGTGAGCAAATAGCCGATGCCAAGATACATACTGAAATCTATGGATCTGACCATTGCCCTGTGGAGCTAACATTAAAAGGGTAAAAAGGTTAAAAGATTAAAAAGAAAAGAACGATGTTGCAAAAATCGTTGTATATTTGTCGCGGTTTTCAGAACCACTAAACATGTTTTATTAAAAAGAGAAAGTTATGAAGAAGATTCTTTTAGCAGTGATGGCTGTTGCTGCCATCGGTTTTACATCATGTGGTAACAAGACTCAGCAGGCTGAGGCTACTGACAGCACAGAGGTTGCTATCAACGTTGACGACGAGGCTAATGCTTCTATCGCTGCCCTGACAGAGCAGTTGGACGCTAAGGATGCCAACAAGCTCCAAGAGGCTCTTGCTACTGTGAAGGAGAAAATCGCTGAGTTGATTAAGACTAACCCTGAGGCTGCCAAGGAGTATGTTGCTAAGGTTCAGAACTTCCTGAAGGAGAACGCAGACAAGGTTAAGGCTGTTGTTGGTGACAATGCAGCTGTTGCCGCTGCCGTATCAGCTATCACGGATGTTGAGCCCGCTAATGTAGTTAATGGCTTACTGGAGCAGGTTGGTGACGCTGCTTCTGACGCTAAGGACGCTGCTGTTGACGCTGTCAACGAGAAGGTTGACGAGGCAAAGCAGGCTGCTGAGGATAAGGCAAACGAAGTTAAAGACGCTGCTAAGGAGAAGGCAAACGACGCGAAAGACGCTGCTAAGCAGAAGGCAAGCGATGCTGTTGACAATGCCGCTTCATCAGTTAAGAAAGGCTTAGGACTTTAAGTCTTAGTAAATTCGCTGAATAAAAGAGCCGGTTCGCTGAATATTTTTCACGAGCCGGCTCTTTTTGTCTACTTTTGCATCATCTAATCTGAGTATAAACGATTAAAACGTAGTGAATATGAAAAAGACGATGATGCCCATCATGCTCATGGCAGCCATGACAATGATGATGACGACAGCTTGCTCATCGGACGACCCGCTGAGCAATGACAGTATTATTTATGGTGATGACGATGGAAGCAGTACCTCAGGTGGAAGTTCTTCTACCGGCACCTATAGTGACATGAAGACTTTCACTATTGCTATTGACAAGACGACAGCTGAGCCGACCTCTACTGCAGCGGCGCAGTACCCTGAAGAGGGCGATGCGTTCAGTTCCCAGTCTTTCGGCACGACAGTCAATATTGACATGTCAAGTCCTGAAGCTAAGACAGAGAATGGTGTAACCATTACAGTTGACGGCAATAACGTAACGGCAAGCCATGGCAGTACTGAAGGAGTGTGCTATGTGGTAACAGGTACAACCACGGATGGCTCATTGATTATCAATGGTGATGCCAATTTCGAGTTGAACCTCAACAATGCCACGATCACCAGTACCACCACGACAGCCATTGATTTGGAAAGCAAAGGTAATGCCTACCTCGTTGTTTCTGGAACCAATAAAGTAACTGACGGAGCAACAGAGGACCACAAGGGTGCTATCTTTAGCAAAGGGAAACTCTTGATTAGTGGTGACGGCTCATTGGATGTTTATGGTACCTACAAGAATGGCATCCACGGCAAGAGCAACATCGTCATCGACAAGGGTGTCAACCTGTATGTCAAATCAACAGAGAATAATGGTATTAAGGCAGGAGCCGACATGTTTATCAATGGCGGTATCATCAATGTAGAGGTATCTGCTGACGGTGGCAAGGCGATCAATGGCGATACCAGCATTACGATCAATGGTGGACGCACGACTGTCATCGCCACAGGCAACGGCACCTGGGAAGTGGACGAGACACTCGCCAATGGAGGTGACACCAAGGCAGCCGCAGGTATTGGTTGTGATGATACTTTCTATATGAATGGAGGAGAGTTGTATGCCAAGGCGACTGGAAGTGGTGGTAAAGGTGTGAAGGCAGACTTAGAGGCTTACATCACTGGCGGTAAGATCCGCATCATCACAGAAGGCGGGCTTTATTACAGCAACGGTACTACAGAGAGTCACAACTATACAGGAAACACGGACAATCTACCCAGTGCCTACACTTCTTCGCCAAAGGGTATGAAGATTGGATACAAGGATGATACGGTCACTCCTACCGAGACTTATGGAGTATTGAAAATATCTGGTGGTGACATCATGGTACGCACCAGTGGTAACAATGCCGAGGGTATTGAGAGCAAGGGTACATTAGAAATTACAGACGGAACGGTATTAGTCTATGCCCACGATGATGCTATCAACTCGACAGGTGACCTGACCATCAGTGGCGGTACGGTAGTTGCCGTAGGCACTGACAACGACGGTATTGACGCAAACGGTAACATGTATCTGAAAGGTGGTACACTGATTGCCTGTGGAGCCAGTGGTGCGGAGGCAGGTATCGATATTAATGAGCAGAAGAAACTCTACATCACAGGTGGAAACATCTTCGGTATCGGTGGACGCTTCGACGGGAATCTGGGCAGTACCACACAGGGTATCATCTCCGCCACTGGTTCTATCACTGCCAACGGTACTGTCAGCATCAGCAACAGCAGCAAGACATTATACACCTTCACCATGCCTCCTGTATCCTACAACAACGGCACTATGATAATCAGCACACCAGATCTGAGCAACGGGAGCAGTTATACGTTGAAGTCTGGTAACAGCTCCGCTAATGTGACAGCCTCAAATACCATCAGTAGTGGTATGGGTGGAGGCGGCATGCCTGGTGGTGGTCCTGGCGGTCCTGGCGGTCCTGGCGGTGGCTGGTAATAAACAATAAATTCCTAAGCTCTGCGTTATATGAAATGGATGCAAGAACAAAGGAAACATGAGAATCTGACGTACTTGGTGCTATGGGGTATGCTCTTCATAGCACCAGTACTCAGTCTCTATATCAGGACTGTCAACGACCCTTATTATACCTTTAACTGGAATGAGTTGTTGATGACCTGGCGACAGTTTGGTATCTTCCTTGTCGTTTTCCTCCTCCATAACTTTTTCTTAGCGCCACTGCTTGTGTACAAGCGCAAACGGGCGATGTATTTCTGCTCTATCGCTGCTATTGTAGGACTATTTGTGGTCTACCAATGCACCAATAAACCATTAGATGACTTCCGTCCCCCAAAGGAGCATGCCGAAATGACGGAAAGGCATCACGGTCCTATGGAAGAGGAGTTCGGTCATGAGATGCCTCCCCACATGAGAGACGGACATCCACGACATCCCAGAGGCAAGAGACCTCCAGTATTCATGGGAGAGCATGACATCATTGCCCTGATTATCCTTATCCTGATGTTAGGTATGAATCTGGGGGTGAAGTTCTATTTCAAGTCAAGTCATGATGCCAAGCAACTGATGGCATTGGAGAAGGAGAATCTGGAACAACAACTGGAATACCTCAAATACCAGATTAATCCGCATTTCTTCATGAATACCCTCAACAATATCCATGCGTTGGTAGATATTGACCCAGAGAAGGCAAAGGGAACCATCCTTGAGTTGTCGAAGATGATGCGTTTCATACTCTATGAGGGTGACAAGAAGGGAGTGCCCTTGAATCGGGAGTTTGAGTTCATCCGCAATTATGTCACCCTGATGCGTCTTCGCTATACCGACAAGGTGGATGTCCAGATGAATCTTCCTACAGAGGCTCCTGACTATGAGCTGCCACCGCTAATGCTCATTACGTTTATTGAGAATGCCTTCAAGCACGGTATCAGCTACCAGCACGATTCCTTCGTTCATGTCAAGGCGACTATTGAAGACAAGCATCTGCATTTCGAATGCACTAACAGCAAGGCTGACAAGTCTAACGAGGAGAAGGGCGGCGTAGGACTCGCCAATGTCAAACAACGATTAAACTTAATATATGGAGAAAACTATACGCTGAAGATACAGGACGACCCTGACAGATATAATGTTGAACTTGAAATACCACTCACATGATCAGATGTCTTGCCATCGATGACGAGCCCCTTGCCTTACAGCAACTGGTTGCCTATACTAAAAAAGTACCATTCCTCGAACTCGCCGCACAATGTCAGAGTGCGATGGAGGCACGACAGTATTTAGAACAGGACACCGTAGATGCTATCTTCTGTGACATCAACATGCCAGACCTTAACGGCATGGACTTCGTCAAGTCGCTACAGGCTCCCCCACTCGTGGTATTCACCACTGCCTATAGCGAGTATGCCGTCGAGGGTTTCAAGGTCAATGCCGTCGACTACCTGCTAAAGCCCTTTGGGTTGCAGGACTTCCAACGTGCCGCCAATCGTATCAAAGAGAGACTGGATGTTACGACTCCCCTCTCTCAACAGGGAGAAATCGGAGACGGGTCTGATACCATCTTCGTCAAGACAGAATACAAGATCGTGAAAATCACCATCGCCGATATCCGTTATATCGAGGCAATGAGTGAGTATCTTAAAATTTATCTGGATCATGAGGACAAGCCTATCATCACCCTGCTCTCCATGAAGAAGATGGAAGAGCGACTACCAGAGCATTTCATGCGTATCCATCGCTCCTATATCGTCAACCTGACGAAGATACAGGAGGTCAACAAGAATCGAGTGATTATGGATGCAGACACCTATCTACCCATTGGCGATATGTATAAAGAAGCCTTTCAGCGTTATCTTGATGCCAAATTTCTTGGCAAATAGCAAAAATCTTCGTACCTTTGCGAACGATGAAAAGGATATATGCCTTATTAACGATAGTCTTTTCTGTGCTCTCCATGAGTGCACAGATGGTCGACCCTGTGCATTTCACCTCACAACTCAAGGAACTCCCTAATAACGAGGCGGAGATTATCTTCACAGGAAAGATTGATGCCGGATGGCATGTCTACTCCACAGATTTAAGCGGAGGTCCTATCCCTGCCACCTTTAACAAGGTGAAGATGGATGGTGTGGAGACGATTGGGAAGCTCAAGCCTAGAGGTAATGAGCAGAAGATGTTCGACAAACTCTTCGACATGGAGGTGCGCTACTTCGAGAATAGTGTTACTTTTGTCCAAAAGGTGAGGTTCACTAAGGAGAAATACGTCATCGACTGTTATCTGGAGTATGGCACCTGCAATGACGAGATGTGCATGCCCCCTTCCTCTGTGGAGTTTAAGAAAGAAGGGAGCCTCACTTTGCCCCCTAAGTCAGGGGGCGACGGGGGTCTGAACGAGACTCCTAAGGCTGACAATCCGAAAGATACCATCACGAACACGGACACCGGTTCTGTCCCCCTCTCCCCTAACATAGGGAATACATACGAAGATTCCCTATGGCAACCTGTCACGAAAGAACTATCTGATGTTAGTTCAGACCCCCTACCCCCTAACTTAGGGGGGGGAGGTAGCGCTTGGTATATCTTCCTTGCAGGACTGTTGGGAGGTTTCCTTGCCTTGCTGACTCCCTGTGTATGGCCTATCATCCCTATGACGGTATCGTTCTTCCTAAAACGGAACAAGGAAAGATCAAAGGCGATTCGTGAGGCACTGACCTACGGATTGAGCATCATCATCATCTATGTCTTGTTAGGACTACTTGTGACATTGCTCTTTGGTGCCAACGCCCTCAATGCCTTGTCTACCAACGCATGGTTTAATATCTTCTTCGCCCTGCTGCTCATCATCTTCGCAGCCTCCTTCTTTGGAGCCTTCGAGTTGACACTGCCAGCATCATGGTCGACCAAGATAGACCAGAAATCAGAGCATACCACAGGATTGCTGAGCATCTTCCTCATGGCATTCACGTTGGTATTGGTATCGTTCTCCTGTACGGGTCCTATCATCGGCTTCCTGCTGGTTGCCGTATCCACCCAAGGGAATATCCTCGGACCTACCCTTGGCATGTTAGGATTCAGCATCGGACTTGCCATTCCCTTTGCCCTGTTTGCCCTCTTTCCCTCCCTGTTGAAGTCGGCACCGAAGTCTGGAGGATGGATGAACACCATCAAGGTGGTATTGGGATTCATCGAGCTTGCCTTCGCCCTCAAGTTCTTGAGTGTCGCCGACCTCGCATACGGATGGCGACTGCTCGACCGGGAAGTGTTCCTCGCGATATGGATAGCCCTCTTCGGACTGCTTGGCACTTACCTGATGGGATGGCTGCGCTTCCCCCATGACGAGTCAGAGCACCGCACCAATGTGCCCCAGTTCTTCCTCGGACTCCTCTCCTTTGCCTTTACTATCTATATGATACCAGGATTATGGGGAGCCCCTTTGAAGGCGATTAGTGCCTTCACACCTCCTATGTACACCCAAGACTATAAGATCATACAGACGACTGTTGTCGAGGCACCTTTCAAGGACTACGAGCAAGGCATAGCTTTTGCCAAGGAGCAACACAAGCCTGTCATCATCGACTTCACTGGTTTTGGATGTGTCAACTGTCGTAAGATGGAGGCTGCCGTATGGACGGATGAGGAGGTGGCACGTCGCCTGACCCAAGACTATGTGCTTATCTCACTCTATGTCGATGACAAGACACCCCTCTCCCAACCTATCGAGGTGGAGGTGAACGGACAGAAGCGTACCCTCCGTACCATTGGTGACAAGTGGAGCCATCTGCAGGCAACGAAGTTTGGTGCCAATACCCAACCGTTCTACGTGCTGCTGGACGAGAATGGAAAACCACTCGGTCCCTCTCGCTCCTATGACGAGGACATACAAAAATACATCAACTGGCTGGATGCCGGATTAGCTAAATACAAACTCTAAAACAAAAAGATGAGAAGAATTATCACATGCATCATGGTCATAGCATTCACTATACCATCCTTCGCCCAGTTTGAGACCAACAGAGGCAGAAGTCGTTATAACCGTGATGACACAGAACGCTACTACGGACTGCGCCTTGGTATGAATATCGCAAGTACCAGTAGTGAGTCTACCAACTTCGATACCAATCCCCGTACCGGTCTGGTCATCGGGTTTGCCTATGGCATGCAACTTTCCAGAAACACCCCTCTCTGGCTGGAGTTAGGTCTTCAGTATTCAGAGAAAGGTGGCAAGACCCATCAAGATGGTGATAAGGTGACCTATCGCTTAGGCTATCTGCAACTGCCTGTTGTGGCAAAGTACGGTTTTAATGTAGACGATGACCTTTACATCCAACCATTCTTTGGAGGCTACCTCTCCGTTGGTATCACAGGTAAGATGAAGAACTACGCCACCCGTGAGTCGGAGAGTACCTTCGACAATATGAAGCGTTTCGATGGCGGACTGCGTGGCGGTTGTGGTCTGGAGTATAAGATGATGTACGTGGAGCTGGGCTACGACTTCGGACTTGCCAATATCTCAAAAGACGATTTCGATGCCGCACATACCCGTTGTCTCTTCATCAACCTCGGCATTAACTTCTAATACCTTATATATCATGACACTTTATCCTCAAATGATTATAGAGGCACTGCAGACGGTGACGTATGCAGGTACCAAGAAAAACCTGGTAGAAAGTGGTATGGTCGCTGACCAGCCTGTTGTCGCTGCTCCCGAGAAGGAGGGTGAGCCGTGGCATGTCAGCGTCGTACTGGAGTTCCCTCGTGACACGGACCCCTTCCTGAAATCCACTGTCAAGGCTGCCGAGGCGGCAATCAAATATCATTGCGGTAAGGATGTCGTCGTGGATATCCAGACAGCGTTCAAGTCAAAGCCACGTCCTGAGGTGGATAAGTTATTACCCCAGGTGAAGAATGTCGTTGCCGTCAGCAGCGGCAAGGGAGGTGTGGGCAAGAGTACGGTCTCCGCCAATCTCGCCATCGCCTTGGCACGACTGGGTTATCAGGTAGGACTGCTCGATGCCGATATCTTCGGACCTTCGATGCCGAAGATGTTCAAGGTGGAGGACGCACGTCCCTACGCCGTCAATGTGGATGGTCGTGACCTGATAGAACCTATCGAGGCTTATGGGGTGAGACTGCTCTCCATCGGCTTCTTCGTATCACCAGAGACGGCAACGCTATGGCGTGGCGGTATGGCGTCGAATGCCCTCAAACAACTCATCGCTGATGCCGACTGGGGAGAACTCGACTACCTCATTCTCGACACCCCTCCCGGTACCTCCGATATCCACCTCACCCTCTTGCAGACACTTGCCATCACAGGTGCCATCATCGTATCGACTCCCCAGCAGGTGGCTCTTGCCGATGCCCGCAAGGGTATCGATATGTATCGCAATGAGAAGGTGAACGTACCCATCCTCGGATTGGTGGAGAACATGGCATGGTTCACACCTGCCGAACTACCCGAGAACCGCTATTACATCTTCGGCAAGGAGGGCTGTAAGCAACTCGCCGAGGAGATGAAAGTACCCCTACTCGCCCAGATCCCATTGGTACAGGGTATCTGCGACAGTGGTGACCAAGGGACTCCCGCTGCCCTCAATAGTGATACGGCAACAGGTATCGCCTTCATCAACCTCGCCCAGTCAGTCGTCACCGTGGTTAACAAGCGTAACCGGGAACTGCCGAAGACACAGATTGTAGGGGTAAAATAATGCTGATTATTTCCCGTTAAATCCGTATCCGTTCCACTTCAGCGTCTGCGACTGTTTTAAGCCACTTGGCAACCAGCGCGTTATGGTGAGGTCCTCACCAAAGGTAGGTGTCAGGAAGGCGGTGACGAAATCACTGATGGTGGGCTTCGCCCCCTGATACTTCACATGTATACACTCTTCGTCCTGTGTTACCATTGACTGCGGTTTTGTTGGGGGAGGTGTGACAGGGGGATATACCGTCAATGATGCAATGGTTGTCGGTCATGAGACTGTCTATGTCTCCAATCATAGGATACGCCAGTTCAGGATAAAAAAATTTAATGTCAAAAAATAGCATTAACCTACACTATTATAGTTAATAGTTTGATAATTAGGTAATTAACCCGTGTAGGTTTCCTTCAAAAAAATAA